>CAYZVG010000054.1:0-11865 GCA_964481595.1 uncultured Occallatibacter sp.
ATCCAATGCACATACGGAAAATCGGCTTGATCTTGAACAGAGAATCTTTCAAAACGACTCCCCTTCCTCTCTTTTACAAATGCGATTGCCTTGTAACCCGCCTTGGGATTGACAAAGTTAAAGCGCAATAAACAGGCGCCGACCACGCCTGCGAACTTTACAAAACTTTACAATCGGCGCGGCGGAATGAAGGCTCTTTGAGCGGATATAAGGCGCGCCTGAAAGGACGATCTCCGCGAGCCGACAAAGGCCCGGAAAGCGCTGTCAGCCATTTCATACAAAACAGCTTAACCGGGCCTTGTTGCGATGCGGTTCACACCGGCGCGGAAAGTGGCTTGAGAGCGCGGGCTGGGTTGCCAAATAGCTTGCTTGACAAGCTCACCTAATCAATTAATGATTACCACGCTTGAATTGCGCTTACTCTGTGTGGCTCTTAGTTTTTTGGTGAGAGAAGGCGAAAAAACAACCCTCACAACCCGGCAAACGGGAATGCGCGGAATACGATTGCCGTGAACTTGCGGCATGAGCACTGCCCTGAGCGGAACGGCGTTGGGCGCGCCAGATGAACGGGAACGAACTCATACAACAGGAGCGGACTTGAAGAACCGAACACTGCGAATTGCAACCATGCTGGCAGCCACATTGAGCCTTGCGGGTGGAAGCTGCTTTGGCCAGAGCACTGACACCTTTCAGCCGGCGACAACGAACGTGCCGGGCGCGGAGTATCCGCGGATCGATGCGCAGCGGAGGGTGGAGTTCAAGATCAAAGCGCCCGATGCGAAGAGCGTGGCGGTTTCGCTGGGCGGGCCCAGCGTGCCGCTGACGAAGGGCGACGACGGAACCTGGACGGGAACGACGGAGCCGATCGTGGTGGGCTTTCACTACTACTCGCTGATTATCGACGGCGTCGCGGTAAACGATCCGGGCAGCCACACGTTCTACGGCACAGGCAAAGACTCTTCGGGGATCGACATACCGGAGGTGGGCGTCGATTACTACTCGAGAAAGAACGTTCCGCACGGCGAGGTGCGCGAGCATTGGTACTTCTCAAAGGTGACGGGCACGTGGCGGAGAGTGTTTGTGTATACGCCGCCGGACTACGACACGAACACGAGCGCGCGCTATCCGGTACTGTACCTGCAGCACGGGTCTGGCGAAGACGAGACGGGCTGGAGCAGGCAGGGCGACGCGAGTTTGATTTTGGACAACCTGATTGCGGAAGGCAAAGCCAAGCCCATGATTATTGTGATGGCGAATGGCTATGCGACCAAGGCGGGAGCCAAGCCCGTGCCTGCGCCGGCGATGCCGGGCATGGCCGCGCCCGCACCGGGAACTCCACCGCGCATGATGATTCCGAGCGCCGTGGACGAGGAGTTTACCGCCAGCCTGATTCCAACGATCGATGCTACATACCGCACGATTCCGAACCGGGCGAACCGCGCCATGGCCGGACTCTCAATGGGCAGCGTGCAGACCATGCAGATTACCACGGCGCATCTTGACACGTTTGGCTACATTGGAGCCTTCAGCGGCATCAGCTTTACGACGGTGAATCTGAAGACCGACTTTAGTGGAGCGTTTGCCGATGCGGCCGCGTTCAACAAGAGCGGGACGGTGCTGTTTGTTGGCGTTGGAACAACAGAGTTCGACCGCATGTTGCAAGGGGTTCACGACTTTCACAAGGAGTTGGTTGACGCGGGAGTGAAGCACGTTTACTACGAGTCTCCGGGGACCGCGCACGAGTGGCTCACTTGGCGCAGAGACCTGCACGAGTTTGCTCCGCTGCTGTTTCAGCAAGCGGCGAAATAACGTTGAGTTTTGAAAAAGCAACAAAGCAACTGAACAAAAAGCAATGGCACGGGGAAATCGAAAGGAGTAGTAATGCCGAATTCTGCAGATCGTATCTTGCTCAATCGCCGCCAGGCGCTGTTTCTATCAGCCACGGCGGGCATGGGAGCCGCGCTGGCCGGCCAGGCTCACGGATCGGACAGCACCAAGACCGGAGTGCATCAGGAACCCGGATATTGCTCAACGCCGCGCTCCGCAGTGGCGAAGACCCAGTACGGCAAGGTACGCGGTTTTCTCTCCGACGGCGTATTCACGTTCAAGGGCATCCCGTACGGCCAGGACACGAGCGGCGAAAACCGCTGGCTGCCGGCCAAGGCTCCCAAGCCATGGGATAACGAGTATCCCGCGCTGGCATACGGCCCGAACTGTCCGCAGAATCTGCATACCTGGACGGGAATTGAGCAGACGTTTCTGCAGGACTGGGACGACGGCTGGCAAAGCGAGGACATGCTCAAGCTGAACGTATGGACGCCCAGCCGACCGGCAAGCGCGCGGTGATGGTTTACTTTCACGGCGGCGGATTCAGCTTTGGCTCATCGTATGAGCTGCCCTCGCACGAAGGCGCACAGATGGCGCGGCATCACGACATTGTGCAGGTCTCGGTGAATCACCGGCTGAATGTGCTGGGATTCCTTGACCTTTCTGAAGTGGGCGGGGAGGCTTACGCGGAGTCAGGCAACGTGAGCATGACCGACCTTGTGGCCTCATTGCGCTGGGTGCGCGACAACATTGCGAACTTCGGCGGCGATCCTGACCGCGTGATGATCTACGGGCAGTCGGGCGGCGGATCGAAGGTGACCACGCTGATGGGCATGCCTTCCGCCAAGGGGCTGATTCATCGCGCATCGGTGCAGTCGGGCGGCGGCGGCAATCCACCCACGGCGGAGCAGTCGCGAGAGCTGACCAAGCAGCTTATGAAGGAGCTTGGACTGCAGCCGAACGACATCGACTCATTGAAGAAGGTTGAGTGGGCCAAGCTGAATGCGGCCGGCAACGCGGCGACCATGAAGGTGAATCCGCCGATGCGGGGCGCTGCGTTTGGATTGGGCGGACCGCCGAGCGCGACACCGCGCGTGGGCTGGGGACCGATGGTAGACGACCGCGTCATTACGGTACGCTCGTTCTACCAGGAGGCGCCGGAGATCACGAAGAACGTGCCGATGCTGATTGGCTCAGTGAGCGAAGAAGGCAACCGGATGGCGTCGAATCCCACCGAGGCTGAGTGGCATGCATCGCTAGCCCGCACCATGGGCGAAGACAAGGCGACGGCGCTGATTGCGGCGATGAAGAAGGCGCATCCGGAAAAGAGCATCAAGACGCTTTCGTTTGGCGTATCGGGCGTGGGGCAGCGCAACAACGTGGCACGGATGGCCAAGATGAAGCACGACCTGAAGGCCGCTCCGGTGTATGCGTACTACTTTACCTGGCAGTCGCCGATGCTGGAAGACGCGGGAGCGTGGCACACGGCGGAGCTTGCCTTCTGCTTTGACAACACCAAGCGCTGCGAACAGGGCACGGGCAATACACCCGAGGCGCAGGCGCTGGCCAGGAAGATGGCGAACGCATGGGCAAACTTTGCGCGGACCGGCAATCCCAGTCAACCGGGACTGGCCTGGACGCCGACAGACCCGGACCACAACCAGACGATGGTGTTCGACAATCACTGCCGGATGGAGAACGATCCTGAAGGCGAAATCCGCAAGATCATGCAGAGCTAGGTCATCGACTGCCTGATTCCGTTCGTTGAGGTTTGTGCTTTCCCACCCATTCGCCAGAAAACGGCGAATGGATGGGGCACGGGCACGGGGCAATTCGACCATAAGGCAAATCGCAACTAACGACCTCCAAGGGTATTTGGGGGGCGTCTCGAACCGTTGGGAGTAAACTTTCACTGTCCACCGGATTGCGAACCTTCAATAGTGTTGCGACGGGAGTCTTGCACCACCATGAGACATGTTGCGGAGATGTTAATTGCTGTCTCTCTGTTTTCGTGCCCTGGGCGCGGCCAACAGCCGGCCGTACCTTCAGCGAAAACAGGCTCTGAATCGCCCGCCAGCTACCACGCAACAATATCCAAGCAAGAGAAGCAGCATATTCTCGACGGTCACTGCAATGTCGTAACATCCACATCCTCAATGCCAAAGTCGCTTAAGGATGGTTTTGTAAAGGTGACGGGAGAACTAACTTTTGAACTCGCAGACCCCGACAAAGAGTTCCAGGAAACAGACGTGATAACATCTCGCCGATTGCCATCAAGGCGTCTTGTCTTAGCAGGCTCTTGCGAAGACCGTTGGTTCGTCCACTATGAACATGGTGGCTTCGGTCTCAGCTACGCTGTACTGATTTTTCGCCCTGATTCGAACGGCATCTTGCAGTTCGAGTGGGGCGGTTCAGGGTTCTACCGAGCAAAGAGCATTGATGAACTACGCGTGGCAATTTCATCAGGGAAGTTCGCGGATAACCTCAAATTCTATTGGTGAGAACTCGCGACAAACAGCCCTCCCCAAAAAGCCATAAAGCCGGCTTTCCACCATTCCCGCACCCATTGGATATCTCTGCCGGGATTCCCGCCTTACGACGGCTACGGTCGCGATTATCATGTATCAGAAGACCGGCAAAGCCCGCCGAAAACCCGCAATCAGAGCCACTCTCACCGCAAGGTGCTTGTAAACCATGTCCCCGGCCTAAAATGTGAAGGATGTCCCGGTTCTCTCACTTGGCCACCCATGATCAATGCTTGCGAAGATTTGGGACAGCCAGCTTTGCAACCGGCTCCGCACTCAGTTTCGCTACAACTCTATGCGGTCAGTGATTTAGTTGCGGCTGCGCATTTTGGAGAGCAGGCGCAGGATCTCAATGTAGAGCCAGACCAGCGTGACCATGATGCCGAATGCGCCGTACCACTCCATGTAGCGCGGCGCGCCCTGCTGCACGCCCTGCTCGATGAAGTCGAAGTCGAGCACGAGATTCAGCGCGGCGATGCCCACCACAATCAGGCTGAAGCCGATGCCGATTACGCCCGATCCGTTGACGGCCGTGAACTGAATGCCGAAGAATCCCAAAACCATTTCGAGAAGATAGAAGACCATGATGCCGCCGGTGGCCGCGGCAACGCCGATGTAGAACTTGCGCGTGGCGCGGATGATCCCCGAGCGATAGAGGAACAGCATGGCGAAGAGCGTGCCGAAGGTGAGGGCGACGGCCTGCATGGGCAAGCCCGGATAGCGCAGATCGAGCATGGCGGAAAAGCCGCCCAGCGCCAGACCTTCAAGCAGAGCGTAGATGGGCGCGGTGACCGCGGACCACTCCTTCTTAAAGGTGGTCACGATGGCGACGATGAATCCGCCAAAGACGCCAAGCATCATGAGCGGGCCAACGTCGGAGATGTCGCGCGACTCACTGAAGAGATGCCACGTCCAGCCAGCAGTGATAATGGCCAGAATGAGCAGGATGCCGGTCTTGTTGACCGTGCCGTTGAGCGTCATGCGGTTGGTGGCGTCGATTGCGCCGCCGTACTGCGTGTCGGCAAGGTTGCGAAAGGTGTTTTGCCCTAGTGCTGGGTTGGACGTTTTCATCAGTGCCATTAAGGTTTGCTCCCGCGTGGAATTGGGCCGGAGTTGTATCGCGTGCGGCCCAGGGGTTCCATCTCTATTTTAGACGCAGCGGGAAACAGACGGTCGCAAGGATTGGCCTGCGGGTTGAAAGCAGGAGCCTTGACGGGTTGGCGGGGCCTGCATTGCGCTAGGGGGCTTCGACCGCGTGGTTTCATAGTCTGGGTTCGTGCTGTCCCAGGTCTGAAAATCCAGACCTGGGGCACCCAGCTTCTGTGATTGGTTGAGATGCGGGGCAGCCGGCTTCGGTACAACCGATCAGAGACCTAACGGGTCAGTTGGGGTCAGTGATTTTGCGCCAGGGGCCGTTTGCATCGGGCTTTTCGGGCGTGGCCAGATTGATCTGGGTGCGCGGTGAAACCACCAGATCGACGCGGCGGTTGCGACTGCGGCCTTCGGCGGTATCGTTGCTGTCGACGGGATGAAACTCGGCGTATCCGGCGGCGGAGATGCGGTCGGCGGGTATGGCGTCGAGTTGGAGAAGCAGGCGCGTAATGCTGGTGGCGCGCGCGGTCGACAACTCCCAGTTGGAGTCAAACTCACCGGTGTGAATGGGGACGTTGTCGGTGTGGCCCTCGACGCGCAGGTCGTAAGGCGAGTGGCCGAGGGCAGTGGCGATCTGGCTGAGCGTCGCCAGAGTCTGTGGCTTGGGCGTGGCCGAACCGGAACTGAAAAATCCCGCCTCGCGCAGGCTGATGATGAGGCCGTCGCGGCCCATCTGAATAGAGACAGTGTGCGAGGCGACCTGGTTGGAGAGGGTCTGCTGAAGCTCGCGGCGCACATGCTCGAGATCGTCTTTTACTTTGGCGGGAGCCATCACATCTTCTCCCATGACAATGTTCATGGGAATGGGCGCCTGATCGGAGCCGGCGGTGGCAGCGTTGGAGGACTTGCGCTGGGCATCGGCAAAGATGCCCAGGGAGCGGAAGGCGGTGTCAATGGACTGCGCGACCTGCGTCTGCTTCTTCTGATCGGCTTTGGCGAAGGCATACATGACGACGAAGAAGCCGAACAGGAGAGTGACAAAGTCGGCGTAGGAGACCAGCCAGCGATCGTGAGAGACGCGGGATCGGGGGACGCGCGAGCGGCTCATGCTGCCATCTCCCGCTTCTCGCGGCGCGCTTCTTCAACGAATCCGGAGAGCTTGGTTTCTAACATGCGGGGGTTCATGCCTTCAAGAATGGAGATGACGCCTTCGAGCATCATCTCGCGCCGCCTGTATCCGTCGCGAATGCGGATGCGCATTTTTCCGGCGAAGGGCAGGAAGAAGAGATTGGCGATGCCGACGCCGTAGATGGTGGCGACGAAGGCGACGGCAATGCCGCGGCCGACTTCCTGAATGTTGTCGAGATGCTGCATGACCTGGATGAGTCCGAGGACTGCGCCGAGGATGCCGATGGTGGGCGAGAAGCCTCCGGCGGACTCGAAGACGGCCGGCAGCCGCTCCTCGTCTTCAGTGATGGAGTCGAGGCTGACGCGCATGATGTTGCGCAGTTCGCCGGGCTCGGTGCCGTCGACGGCGAGTGTGAGAGTTTGCTTAAGGAAGGGATCGTCGATGGACTTGAGATCGTCGTCGAGCGAGACGACGCCGTTGCGGCGAGCCTTGTTGGCAAAGCCGACGAGCAGGCCAATGAGTCTTCCATCCTGCTTGCGGGGCGCGGCAAAGATGTGCAACATGCCGCTGAATGCGGCGACGACCGTGGCCATGGGAAACTGTAGCAGCACCGCGCCCATGGTGCCGCCGAAGACGATCAGCGCGGCGGTGGGCTGCAGGATCTGGCCCAGGTTGCCGCCCTCGATAATCAATCCGGCAAGAATGCCGGCCAGGGCTAGAATCGCGCCACCAAAGCTTGCTTTGTCCATGAAACACCTCTCCTCAAGAAGAAAACAGCAGCACTTTCAGCGGGCCTGTCGCTCCGCATACGGTGCAAGTTTGGGCGGCGGGGCCGCAGGTGCCGGCTGGCCGCTGACGTCGAGACTCATGAGGCTGACGCCGCGCTGCAGGTCGCCGAAAGAGGGCCCACGCCGGGCTATGTTGGCAAGCAGACGGGCCCGGTAATCGAGCACGCGCTCCATAATTTCTTCGATCTTCTCGCGGACAATCAGCTTTTCTCCATTGATGAGAGTGAGCATAGTGTCGGGCGAGGCCTCGGCGGTTTTGATCAGATCGCTATTGAGCATCATGATGGTTCCGTTAAGCCGTGTGACCTCAATCATGGCTGTTTGGCTCCTTTGGTGGAGTTATCGGCGGCGATTGGAAAAGGTTAAGAAAAATGAGATAGGGAGCGGCGAGTGTCCGAGGAAGGGACACAAATGGGGGGGCGATAAAGTCCCAGAGGGCGAGGCCGAAGAAGGGGCCAGATGCGACGGCAAGCGCCCGAAAGCAGCAACCCAGGGTATTAAAAAAATTGGGAGCGCAATCGGATTAAAGCCGCAAATCAACGCATCCAACAAGGAGATCCCCATGTCCCTGGGTGTCTTGAATAATCTGTCCGCGGTGTATGCGGAAAATAACCTGAGCAACACCAACAGCAGCCTGTCGAAGACGCTGCAGCAGTTGTCCTCCGGATCGAAGATCAACTCCGGCGCGGACGACGCGGCGGGTCTCTCGCTGGTGGATGGCCTTCAGGCCAACCAGCAGGCTCTAACCCAGTCGCAGACCAACGCAACCGAAGGCGTAGGCCTTTTACAGGTCGCCGATGGCGCTCTCTCGCAAGTGACAAGCCTGCTTAACCGTGCCGTAACGCTGGCCACCGAGGTCTCGAACGGCACCCTCAACAATTCGCAGGATTCGGCTGCGAACCAGGAATACCAGTCGATTCTGTCGGAAATCTCGAACATCGGTTCGACAACAACCTACAACCAGAACACAGTCTTCGGCACGACGACCAGCATCTACACGGGTGACTCGACAAGCTCCGGCGCATCGGTAGATTCGCTGAATATCCGGTCCCTCTCGTCCTCTAACCTGGGCGATTCGAATGGCACGATGTCCTACAGCACGGGAACCAACAACGATTTCATCGATCTGTCGAAGAACTCTGCATCCAAGAACGCATCCGCTTCCGATACGCTGGGCGCAACAACCGCGACGACGTCGATCACTGTCCAATATCTGACCAAGGGTGTGGATGGGCAGTCGGTTGCCGCCAGCGCCACCATCTCGGCCGGTGCGGGCACGCAATACGGCAACACCATCCAGGGCCTGATGAGCGCCATCAACAACTCCGGTCTTGGTCTTACGGCCAGCTTGGGCACGGCAGCTCAGGCCGGGGACACCAGCGCCGCGGCGCAGACCGACACAGGCATTATCATCTCCGGCTCCGGCGTCTTCGCAACCACGGCCGCAACGCCCGGACAGGATGAAAGTCTGTTGGTCACCAATAAAGTTTCGGGGACCGAGGATACGTTGGGGGGCAGCATCTCCTTCACCAGTTCCGACGGCACTACGCACAGCCTGACGATCAATGCCGCCAACAACGACACCACGGCAACAACCCTGGCGGCGAAGATCAACTCCGAGGGCTGGGGCGTCACCGTGGCAGATACGAACACCGCCACGACCGATACGCTCGAATTCACTTCAACCTCCCCGGTAACCGTGACCGTTAGCGGCGTAACCGATGGCAGCGGCGGTACAGTCGCCGGAACCACGCAGACCTTCAACAATTACAGCCTGGTCACCTCGATCAGCGATGGCACCACGGGCGCGGCGGCCGTCACCGGCCAGGCCGACACGGCGGGAACCGGAGCGGCGACGATCACCTACAGCGACAGCACGGGAGCGAATCTGAGCAACACCGATCTGAGTTCGCAGACCGACGCGGAAACGGCGCTGACCTCCCTTAACTCGGCAATTGCAGACGTGGCCGCGCAAGATGGTTACGTTGGCGCGCAGATCAACACGCTGAACGCGGTCAGCTCCGTGCTCAGCACACAACAGGAGAACGTGCAGTCGGCGCAGAACGCGGTGCAGGCCACCGATTATGCGCAGGCCAGCTCGAACATGTCGAAGTACGAGATCCTGAGCCAGACCGGCATTGCGGCACTGGCGCAGGCCAACAGCGTGCAGCAGGAAGTAACCAAGCTGCTGCAATAACCCAATACCCCGGATCGATGGGGAAGACCGCAGGGGCGCCGATGCCGGCGCCCCTGCGGTTTGTTCGAGCAGGATATAGGGCCTGCCGCGCCGGTGGCGTTCGGAGCGGCTTCGCCATGAGTTTTCTCCAATCGTTCTTTGAATTCTGCGGATTCCGGACTGCTTTAGTGAGGCACAGGGGGATGCGATGGGCACAGTTGGACTGAGTTTCGGTTCGCCGACCAGCGGCCAGGGCTTTGATGTAAGCTCGACCGTCGCCTCGATCGTCGGCAATCTACAAAACGTGGAGACGCCGTGGAAGACGCAGTTGACTGCGCTCGAGAGCCAGGACACGGTGATCTCAAACCTGGGAACTCTGTTCTCGAACCTCTCGAACGATTTGAGCTCGCTGACGGACCTTCAGGGAATTCTGGCGCAGAAGACCGGTTCCACTTCCAACGCCAACGTTCTTGAGCTGACCTCTGCCTCGTCTTCGGCGACCGCGGGAACGCATACAGTAACTGTGAATCAACTGGCGGCGACAGCGAGCGGATACCTGGCGGCGGTCTCCGATAGTTCGGCAGCGCTTACCGGCCAGATCACGTTGCAGATGGGAAACGGCACGGCGGAGACGTTTGCCATCGGTGCCCAGCCCTCATCCGGAGCGGCATCGAACACGACCTACACCGGCAGCGGAAGCAACACGCTGAGCGACCTTGCCTCGACGATTAACTCCTCTGGAGTGGGGATTACGGCCAATGTGGAGAGCGATTCCTCGGGCACGTGGCTGAGCCTTACCTCGGGAACCTCGGGCGCGAACGGCAACATCGCGGTGAGCGGTAACACGCTTGCGGCAACCGGCCAGGTTTTGAGCTTTTCGGGCACGGCGGGGACCGACGCGTCCGGCTCTACCGCGGCAACCACCTCGACCGGCACGCTGCCGGCAGTGGGTTCGAGCGACACGCTCAGCGGCTCGATCTCCATCCAGGTGGGCAGCGGGACGGCGGTTTCGATCTCGATGAGCCAGGTGAAAACGGCCACCGGTGGAACGACCGCTGGCGATCTGGCGACATACATCCAGAACAACTATTCGTCCACCGTTACGGCGACAACCTCGACTGACAACAGCGGCAATGTGACCTTGACACTGACCTCGCCGACCGCGGGAAGCGCCAGCTCGCTTACCGTGGATTCAAGTCTGACGGACACGAGTTCGAGTTCGCTGGGCTACACCAAAGCCGTGACCGGCGTGGACGCGAATCTGACGATCGACGGCAAATCGAACATTCACAGTTCGTCGAACACGGTTTCGAATCTGATACCGGGGCTGACATTTCAGCTGCTGTCGGCCTCCTCCACCGCGGTGCAGGTCGTCATTGCAAACGACAACAGCGATATTGAGACCACGGTAAACAAGTTCGTCACCGATTACAACTCCCTGATCAGCGCGGTCAATACGCAGCAAGGGAACACCAGTTCCGGAACGCCGGAGCCGCTGTTCGGCTCGCCCACGCTGACGCTGTTGCAGCAGCAGCTCTTGAGTGGCCTCAACCTGCAGAATCCCAGTGGCTACGTGGACTCGATCTCATCGACAGACGGAACCACGCTCGCCGATCAAAGCAAGTTTACGATTCAGCTGGGCAACGGCTCCTCAGCCACATTCATCGTGGGCAGCGGTTCTGACACGGCCTCGCCGGGGACGTATTACACCGACAACACCGACTCGGGCGGCACTAACAATAGCAATACGCTGGCGGGGCTGGCAGCGACGATCAACGCGGCGTCAGGGAATTCAACCCTGGGCTACTCCGGCGTTTCCGGATCGAGTTCTGTGACTTCAAGCGGTACGCTGGATGGGATTGCCAACGAGAGCGACACGCTGAACGGATCGATCTCGATCCAGGTGGGCAGCGGCACCGCGCAGACCATAACCCTTGACTCCTCGGACGACACGCTCACCGGGCTGAGGGACGCGATCAATAACGCCGACCTCGGGGTCACGGCTTCCATTGCGAAGAACGGCGCCACCGGTTTATATAGTCTGTCGTTAGAGTCGGGAACCTCCGGCACCGGTGGTACGCTGACCGTCACTTCGAGCATCCAGGACATGAACCGGGTTGGAGTTACGGCTGGAGTCAAGACCGCGAGCGGTGAATCGACGCTGACCCTGGCCTCGTGGACCGCGGGCTCGTCGGGCGCGCTGACGGTTAACTCTGCGCTCACGGCAAACACGCCCACGGCGCTGAGTTACACCGATACGACCCCCTACACCAGCACCACGGCGGACTCCGGCACACTTACGACGATCGAGAACAGCGGCGATACGCT
>CAYZVG010000055.1:0-11713 GCA_964481595.1 uncultured Occallatibacter sp.
ACCCCACAAATGAAGACCTATTCGTGGGGACCCCGGGTCTGGCCGGATTTTCACTCGCAACGCTGCCCACTGCTATAGGTCGATACACCCTAGCCAGTTACTGGTTGAGTGAGAAGCTGACTTCGATGTTCTCGTTTGAGGCTGCGGCCGCAGGCTCAAACTTCCACTGCCGCACGGCATCTTCGGCGGCTTGCGCCAATACATGATTACCGCTGACTTCTTTGACGTCCGTCACCTTTCCCTGTTCGTTGACGGTGGCTGAGACCGTGACCTGGCCGGAGATACGCATGCGCTTGGCGATCTCAGGGTAAACGGGGGGTACACGGGATTTAATGGGGCGAGCGTCGCCGGCCCGGGCCGGCAGGGCGGCGGTGAGAGCGAGCGCCAGCAGAGATGCGTGAAGCAGGCCCGTACGCATGCGTTTGAAGCGGGTTTGAGGGGCAACGTAAGTGCGAATCATAGGTCCTCGGTCCTCCTGAAGATTGGAAAATACACAAGGAGGTTATCGACCGCTTTCCGGGCTTCATGAGTGGTTTCTGAGCATTCCGTTACCAAAGGAATGGGTGCGCTGTGGAACGGAGTGCGCGAGCTGAAAGATGCCGGCTCTACAGCGAAGCGCTGTCGATCGCGGCAAAGGTAAGATCGTTGGCCGCGGAGCCGTGCTGCTCGCGCCATTGCTCGAAGAGGCGGCCATAGCTGGCCGTGATGTACTGCTCAGAGGCGATGCCAAGCCGGGCTGCGGTGCGGTCAATCCACTCGGATGGGCCTTCAAGCTCAGCGTAGTTGCCGATGGGCGTCTCGTCTACGACGCAATGGCCCTCGCTGTCGTGCCACTCGGTGCGCCACTTTTCATAGCGGAAGGCTGCGACCAGGCCGAGGGAGAAGAAGATCTGCTCGACAGCGCCGCCGTCGGCGACTTCAGTCTCGATTTCAACGCGGTGCTTGTGCCGGTCAACGCTGGGCATATCGTCGGGCGGGCGCTTGTGGGTGATGGTCCAGCGGCCGGCGTAGTTGCGAATGCGCAGAATCTCAGTGCGGGCGCGCATCTCGCGATTGGGCGTGTCGTAAAGCACGTTGCTCTCAAAGCTGCGCGGGGTTGCCTGTGTAAAGCCCGCGGCCACAAGCCTGGCCTCAAGAGATGGCAGGTCAGCGACTTCGAACTTGATTTCGGTCTCGATGGCCACGGTTGGAGTATACGGCAGCTCGGGTGGTGTCTCCGAAGTTCATTGAAGAACAACCGCAGATCCTTCGCTCACCACCCCCAAACTGAAAAGCGCTTGGGGCCCCGTTCGTTCAGGATGACAGTGCATTTTATGGCGTGAACTCTAGAGACAGGACCCTGGCGGCGGCAGCGGAGACGGGCGACAATAGAAGAGTGAAGACGCTGCAGCTCAAAGTGGATGCCGCACAACTTGGAACGCCGGAAGCCGTCGAGGCTCTGGCGCGGGCTGCGGAGATTCTGCGCGGCGGAGGGTTGGTGGCGCTGCCCACTGAGACCGTCTACGGCCTGGGCGCGAATGCTCTGGACGCGGCGGCGGTGACGCGGATTTTTGAAGCCAAAGGCAGGCCGGCTTGGGATCCGCTGATTGTTCACATTGCCGACGAAGAGATGCTGAGCATGCTTGTGGAGGAGGTCCCCGAGCAGGCGCGGCGGCTGATGAAGGCATTCTGGCCGGGACCGCTGACGCTGCTGCTGCCGCGCTCGGCTGCCGTGCCGGACGTGGTGACGGCGGGGCGCAGGTTGGTGGGTATACGCATGCCCGCGCATCCGGTGGCGCTGGAGCTGATCAGGCGTGCGGGCGTGCCGGTGGCCGCACCCAGCGCCAACCGCTTCGGGCACACCAGCCCCACCACCGCGGAGCACGTGCTCGACGATCTGGATGGGCGCATCGACGCGGTGCTGGACGCGGGACCGGCGATGCATGGCGTGGAGTCCACGGTGCTGGACCCCTGCCAGAGCCCGATGGTGATCTACAGGCCGGGTGCGGTGACGAGTGTCCAGATTCGAGACACTGCCGGTGCGGTGACGATGTTTAAAAGCGGCCCGCTGGCGGAGACACCGCGCGAGGCGCTGCCTTCACCGGGAGTGGGTCTGCGCCACTACGCGCCCAAGGCCAGGCTGGTGCTGATCGACGCTCCGCTCGCGGAGCTTGGCGCGGAGCTGGCGCGGCGGTGGGAGGAACTGGCCGGGGAACGGGTGGGAGTGATGTTGCCCGCGGAGGTTGCCCTGCCGGCCGAGGTGGAAGCGCGGGTATTCGACTGGGGCCGCTGGGCCGCACCGAAGGATCTGGCGCGGATGCTGTATGCCGGACTGCGCGCTCTGGACGCGGCGGGATGCACGGCGATCTTGTGCCCGCTGCCGCCGGCCGAGGGCATAGGCGCGGCGATTCGCGACCGGCTGGTGAAAGCTGGAACCATGCCTTCGATCACTTAGCTTCGTATCGTGGTTTCGCGCCTGGGGTTCGTGCTATCCCACCCATCGCGCGAAAGGGCTGCGCGATGGATGGGGCACGGTGGATTCAGTGGGATGAGGCACGGGACCCCATCCATTCCGCTTTTTTCTGCGGAATGGGTGGGAATCCAATGAAACTTCGGTCTACACAATTCCCGAAAATGCTTTAGCCTACATCGCCGAGCTTGTACATGTACTTGATGGCCGACTTGTAGATGAGAGATTTTGTGCGGCCGCGGACTTTGATCGAGTTGCGGTCATACCACTCAATGCAGCCCTCGATTTGCTCGCCGTCTTCAAGCACGACGACCATGGGCGTTTGCGAATGGATCTGCTTTTGCAGGTAGAACAGCTCGGCATGGCGCTGCGTGGTCTCAATCTCAGATGCGCGCGCGGGAAAGGCAAAGGGCTGCAGCGGCAGGGCGTCGCGCCGGCTGCGGGACAAGGGACCGCGCGAAGCAGCGATGCGGTCTGCTGGCAGTGGTGACGACATACTCATGGCTAACGGCCCTCACTCTCAAAAAATGCGCATCCTGAACGCGAAGATCGATTTAGCAACTTGTATTCAATGCAATGGTGCGGAGCGGAAGGGGAAACTCCAGCTCAAGTTGCGCAAACCACCGTATCCGGTTCGCTTGATCGCGACCAAAGTTTTTGCAATCCTCGGGATGCCTTAATACAAGGATGCACTGAGAAGCGAACTCTGTCGAGTCCCGATTGCCGATCATTGAAAAGCCGATCATTGTATTGATGCGCAGTCAGTTAATGAAGAGATGCTTTGACGGGATAGCTGGTTGCTCGAAGTTGGCGTTACGAACGTTCGAGACTATGCACGTTCCAGGCCGACCGCCATGGCGTCGAGCGAGAGCGAACGCAGCAGATTGCGTCTCATGCCGCTCTCCACTTGAACCAGTGCGCGCGCCGCGCCGTCAATCCACTCCAGGGGCAAGCCCTGGGCCATGCGCTCAAGCTCCTGTTGGAGGTCCAGGTTGCGAATAAGCGCCGGTGTTCCCGCTATGACTAACAGCAGGTCTTCGACAAGGCTGCCGAAGGCGCGCAGCAGGCGCACGGTCTTTTCCTGGCCGTCAGCTCCGGCGCGATAGGTTTCGGTTACGCGAAAAAGCGCGGAGTAATCGGGGTCGCGCAGAGCCGCGTGCAGAACGACCAGAGCGTCGCCGCGGCTGGTGAGATAGGCAGTCAGATCGATGCCGAGGGCCCGTCCGATAGCGCCCTCAGAGAGCCGCGCGGCCAGGGCGCGGTCATTCTGCTTCAACTCAGGGCGGCGGACGGCGAGCAACGCTTCAAGCTCGGCCACGGGCAGCGCACCCAGGCGGTGAACCACGGCGCGGGAGCGGATGGTGGGCAACAGCTCCTGTGGATTCTCAGTGAGCAGGATGAGGGAGGTGTGCTCCGGCGGCTCCTCCAGCACCTTGAGCAGGCTGTTGGCTGCCTCTTTCATAAACGCCGAGCTGGTGAAGATGGAGAACTGTCGTTTGGCCTCGACCGGCGCGCGGTAATAAGCGTTGTGGATGACCTGACGCACCTGGCCCATCTTGATGAGAAGCTGTGGCGGATCGGGCGGCACAATCGTCACGTCGGGATGAGTCTGGATGAGGATGCGGGTTTCTTTCTTGTCGGTCTCGCGCAGGTCGTCGCGGGCGCTTACGGCCTCGGCAACGCGGTCTTCAAGATTTGCCGACTCGGCGATGCGGGTGCAGTTGCGGCAGTGGCCGCAGAAGTCGGGCAGACCGTCGCTCTCAGTGGGTTCAAGGCAGTTGACCGCCTGGGCGAGCATGAGCGCCAGCGTGTATTTGCCCGAGCCGCGCGGGCCGGCCAGGATCATGGAGTGCGGAAAACGTTCGGCGTGAATGGCCTCGCGCAGGTGGGTGACGGTGGCCGTATTGCCGAGGAATTGCTGGAAGCCCATGGAATGAGGATAGAGCAAAGAATCAGCTTCTAGCTGCTAGCTTCTAGCTCCTAGCTATCGCATCGCAGCCGCCAGCTCTCAGCTATCAGCTCTCAGCCCTCGCGACCTCGGCCTAAATCTCGCACCATCAACGCCCCTGTCATCCTGAACGAACGGGGCCCCAAACGCCTTTCAGTTTGGGGGTGGTGAGCGAAGGATCTGCGGTTGCCTTTCGCCCATTCTGCCAGGAACCTCAGACTTTCCGCGCAACGGGTAACTGGAGGAGGAGGCTGAGCGCCTACGAGACTCCGAAGAAAAAGCACGAAATGTGTCAATGACACTTGACATGCGTGGATTCTGCGTGTAAAGTCTAGTTGTCTTAATGTAAAGGAGGCTGTTCATGTTTTGTGGAATTAAGAGTCCGGAGCAGAGGCGGCTGACGGTTCGGTGCTGGATGAGCGTTCCGCTGGTGGTTTTGTTCTCGCTTGGCGCGGCGGCGGGGGTTGTGCTGGGTCACTGGCACGGATGGGCAGCTTATCTGGTGGCGGTTTTGCCAGCGCTGCCCATTTTGTGGGTGATCTACGAGTTTGGGGTCTACCTGGCGCATGAGAAGGACGAATTCCAGCGCATGCTGCTGGCGCAATGCCTGCTGGGCGGCATCGGCGGGACATTGGCGACGACCACGATCTGGGGTTTCCTTGAGGACTTCGCGCATGTTCCGCGGCTGGACCTGGCCTGGGTGTATCCGATCTTCTGGCTGTTCGTTTTGGTCTCGTGGCCTGTGGTGTGGAGGCGGTACAGGTGAAGAACGGGCAGAGTGCGAATGTCACCGGCAGATCATTTTTCAAGGAGATTTTTATGGAACGCAGAGTGGGCAGCCCGGCGAGGTACCGGTTCGACGATCGATTTCTGTTCATCATTGTGCCGTTGTTTTTGCTAGATGCGGTTTTAGGCGGGTGGGCATTTCACTATCGGCATCTTCATCCGACAGGCATTCTGGTCTACGTATGTGCGGCGCTACAATCCATGCCGATTATCGCGTTCATTGTCGTGCTTGGCTTGTATCTTGCCGAGGAGACAGACGAGTTTATGCGCGCCCTGTGGGTGCAGTCGTTGCTGTGGGGGACGGGAGCGACGCTGGCAGTGACGACGTTCTGCGGAGCCATGGAGAAGTATGGCCAGGCGACGCACATGGGTGGGGGGATGATCCCGTTTGTGTTCTACATCGCGATGATAGCGAGCCTGGCGGTGAACACGTGGAGGAACCGATGAAGAACCGCTTGCGAGTTTTGCGCGCGGAGCGGGAGTGGTCGCAGGCAGATCTGGCCGAGCGGCTGGAGGTTTCGCGGCAGTCGGTGAACGCGATTGAGACGGGAAAGTTCGACCCCAGCTTGCCGCTGGCATTCAAGCTGGCGCGTCTGTTCGGGATGACGATCGAGGAGATTTTTTCAGACGAGGCGTAGTGCAGTCTGCGATGCGGCCTTTACGCGGGGCTATTCTCGTGCGGCCCCTCGGGGGCCGGAGCTAGCTCCAGCCGCGCTTCAACGGCTTCGACAATCCGCTCATGGATGGCCTGGATGCTCAGATCGCCTTCGATCAGCAGGACACGCTCGGGCTCGCGGGCCGCGATCTCCTGATACTTCTCCCAGACGCGGCGGTGGAAGGCGTCCTGCTCCTGCTCAAAGCGATTCTCGTTCTTGCCGGTCTGCGCTTCTTCGCGGGTGTTGCGGCGGCGGGCGCGCTGGAGCGAGGCGGCAAGCGAGGGCAGCAGCAGGATGGTCAGGTCCGGCTGCAAGTTGCCGCAGATGAGCCGGTGCAGGTCCAGGACGGCCTGAGAGCCGAGTTGCCGTCCGCCGCCCTGGTAGGCCTCGGTGGAGTCGGTAAAGCGGTCGCAGACGACGATCTTGCCTGTAGCGAGCGCCGGCTCGATCACTTCAGCGATGGCCTGGGCGCGGTCGGCGAACATGAGGGCCATCTCGGCCATGGGCGCAAGATGCGTTGAGCGGGCGTCAAGCAGCAGTTCGCGGATGCGGTCGCCGGTCGAGGTGCCACCGGGCTGGCGGGTAAGCACCGGGGCCAGGCCGCGGCCCTCAAGCCAGGCTGCCAAACGCTTGATTTGGGTGGTCTTGCCGGAACCGTCAAGGCCTTCGAGAGTGATGAACAGACCACGCGGCATGGGCTTTAAGAATATCACTGTGGCAGATGCCGGGCGAGCAAAAGCGGACAACTTCCGGTTTGGTGTGGGGGTATGCTTTGATTGGACCGGCCAGGCAAGACAGAGGCCGGCCGAAGTTCGATAGACAGGAGACTCCCCTCGTGCAAAAGCTTCGTTTTACGTTTCGTTTTGGGCTGCGTTCCGGGCGCTGGCTGGCCTTAGCGTTTTTGATGGCTCTGATTCCGGCTTCTTCGTTTGCAGGTGTTTTTATCAGCGTTGGCTTCGCTCCCCCGGTACTCCCGGTGTATATGCAGCCGGATTGCCCTGAGCCGGGCCTGATGTGGGCGCCAGGATACTGGGCCTACGGTGAGGATGGCTACTACTGGGTGCCGGGCGCGTGGGTGCCCGCTCCGTACGATGGCGCGTTGTGGACACCGCCATGGTGGGCCTGGTCGGGTGGCTCGTACATGTTCCATCCCGGCTATTGGGGGCGGCACGTGGGCTACTATGGCGGCGTGAATTACGGCTATGGCTATATGGGCGTCGGCTTTGTGGGCGGCGAGTGGCGTGGCAATTCATTTGCGTACAACACAGCGGTGGAGCACGTGAATACCAGGGTCATCCACGACACCTACGTGAATACGGCCATCGTGAGGCAGAACACGATTGAGAACAACAATCACGTGTCGTTCAACGGTCCCCATGGCATTGACCACCGGCCAACGCCGCAGGAGCAGGTTGGCCTGCACGAGCAGCATCAGGCGCCGACCGGCATCCAGCAGCAACATATCCAGGCCGCGCAGAACGATCGCAGCGCGTATGCGCGCACCAATGGCGGGCATCCGCAGACCCCGGCCGTGGCAAGACCGCTGGCGGTGGAGAACCATCCTGCTCCGGGCGCTGTAAATCGCGGTAGCGCGAATGGCAGCGACGCGCATGGCAATGGCGGCAACAATGCGCAGCGGCAGCAGCAGCAGCAGCAGGCAGCACCGCAGCAGCATCAGGCAGCACCGCAGCAGCATCAGGCAGCCCCACAGCAACACCAGGCTGAGCCACAGCGGCAACAGCAGAACACGCCGCAGTTCCGGACTGCTCCAGAGCGTCAGGCTGCGCCGCCACAGCGGTCGGCACCGCAGCAGCAGAGCCGGCCTGCGCCGCAACAACAGAGTCGCCCTGCGCCGCAACAGCAGAGCCGGCCCGCCCCGCAACAGGAGAGCCGGCCCGCCCCGCAACAGGAGAGCCGCCCAGCGCCGCAACAGCAGAGCCGGCCCGCCCCGCAACAGGAGAGCCGCCCAGCGCCGCAACAGCAGAGTCGGCCTGCTCCGCAACAGCAGAGCCGGCCTGCTCCGCAGCAACAGAGTCGCCCTGCGCCACAACAGCAGAGCCGGCCCGCGCCACAGCAACATGAGCAGCCCAGAGAGGGTGAGCACGGACATAATTGATCGATAATAGTATTGCGAAGATGAGCAACAGGCCCACGGGATTTCCGTGGGCCTGTCTTATTTTGAGCGAAGCGTACACGCCGCGCAGCGCGCCCTCCCCCAATGAATCAAATCCGGACAAATGCCTGGGAACCGTGATGGAGGATGACGCGCCTATTGGTTCGGTGCAGCCGGCGTTCTGCGATCCACCACTTTAAATTCGCCGGGAATCTCAAAGAGTTTCGGGTCTGGATCCGCTGTACCGATGTCAGTCAGGTTGAAGATTTGCTTTCCAAAATCAGGTGAGGTTACTTCGGATCGCAGGTTGATTTCGAGGCTGGGCGCGAACCAGAACTCGCGCACCTTGTTGTAAGTCCGGTCGTTTCCGATCACGCCCCGGTTGTAGGTTACTGTGTCGCGAATGCCTTGGGTGTCGATGCCTGCTATGGTCTGGAAACCGAGATCTTCGTGCGTCAAAAAACCGTCTCCATTCGGAAGAGCTCCGGTTTGCATCAACGATGGCCGGTAATTGGCAGTCGGCGAGTCATCATATTGCTGAACGACACAGCGGTGCGGCATCTGGAGAAGGAAGCAGTTCAAAAGTGTGTGCGCCGCCGGGTCGGCAACCT
This sequence comes from uncultured Occallatibacter sp., assembly GCA_964481595.1. Lineage (GTDB taxonomy): Bacteria > Acidobacteriota > Terriglobia > Terriglobales > Acidobacteriaceae > Telmatobacter. The sequence continues at coordinate 8,564 of CAYZVG010000055.1, forward strand.
GAATTACATTCATTTGGGAAATCCACTTGCCGTCCTTGGGCACCAGCAGCCAGCGTTCTTCGTAGATGCGCCCTGCCCGGTCGCGCGCCACCTGGCGCTCGTTGACGACTGTATAGGTTCCCCCACCGATCATTGAGCGAATCCACTGTGTATGCACTATTGCGGTGAAAGGAGCATTGGGGATGGGCGGAATGTAGATACTTTGCAGCACCTGGTCGCCGCCGCCATCTTGAATGATGACCGTAGGGCTGCCGGTGGAGTTCTCGCCCGGAGCTTGCGCCTGCAGCCGAGGCAAAGTGGGGACAAGGGTCGCGATTAGAAGGAGTGCGCCAAAGATTCGCATCGGAACCTCCATCCATTTGCGGTTACTTTAGCACCGCTCCAAAAGGAGCGGCCCCCAAATCTCTGAACACTGATCCCAGCATTACCAGTGAGCCGGGCGGCCCGAGGGATCGGAAGTACAAAAAAGGTTACGTTTGTTTCTTGCTGGCGCAGATTCGCGCTGACCGTTGCCCACATTCTTCGATAGTATTGCCGTCGCGCGCTGATTTTTTTGAGCAACAAGCGGCGAAAAGCTGTGTTTCAACCAGAAGAACCTACTAAGCCGGGCGGCAGCGGAGAGATGCGAGCTTCCTGGAATACAAAAGATCCAGCCCACGGAGCGACGAGCAATCTTCGGGGCGTTAAAAAGAAAGGAACCACAATGTCTCTTCGCAGAAAACTTCGCAACTTGCTTTTGGCCATCCCGGTGGTGGCTATGTTGGCGATCACGGGAACCGACGCGCGGGCCGCGGTGTTTGTCTCAGTAACGTTTGCGCCGCCGGTGCTGCCGGTGTATGCACAGCCGCCGCTGCCTGCGCCGGGCTACATTTGGACGCCGGGCTACTGGGCGTACGGCGATGCGGGCTACTACTGGGTTCCTGGCGTGTGGGTTGCGCCGCCGCGCGTGGGAGTGCTTTGGACGCCTGGCTATTGGGGATTCATGGGCGGCGTGTACGCGTGGCATCCCGGCTACTGGGGTCCGCACGTTGGCTTTTACGGCGGCGTGAACTACGGCTTTGGGTATGGCGGCATCGGCTTCTTCGGCGGCGGGTGGCGCGGCGGAGTGTTTGCCTACAACGGCGCGGTGGCGAACTTTGGCGGCGTGCACGTGACCAATGTGTATGTGGACCGCACCGTGATCCAACAGAACACGATCGTCAACAATAATCACGTGAGCTTTAACGGTGGAGCGGGAATACAGGCGCGTGCCTCGGCAGAGGAGATGCAGTACGAGCATGAGCAGCACTTTCAGCCGACGCAGAACCAGATGCAGCACGAGGGTTTTGCGGCGCAGGACCGCAACCAGCTTGCCAGCGTGAATCACGGCGCGCCGGGGACGATGGCGGCAGCGCGGCCCGAGGCCTATCACCAAGTGGCTATGCAGCACGCGCAGTCGAATCCTATTTCTCAAGCCGACCGCGCCGCCGCCCGCAACTACAACCCGAACACCCGCGAGGCCAACCAGGACCAGCGCATTGCGCAGGGTTTGCGGAGCGGGCAGATGACGTCGGGCGAGGCAGCGCGGGCCGACGCAACGCAGTCGAATATCGACCAGCAGGTGCATAACGATCGCACGGCGAACGGCGGCAAGCTGACGCAACAGGAGCGGCAGCAGATTAACCAGGAACAGAACGGCTCCAGCAGGCAGATCTACAACGAGAAGCACAATGGAAATACAGTTGCGCCGAACGAAGTGGACAATCGCGAGGCCAACCAGCAGGCGCGCACGGCACAGGGCCTGCGCAGCGGGCAGATGACCTCAGGCGAGGCGGCGCGCACCAATCGCAACCAGTCGGATGTGGCGCAGCAAGTGCACAACGAGCGCACGGCCAACGGCGGCGCGCTCACCCCGCAGGAGAAACGCCAGGCCAACAAGCAGGAAAACAAGAACAGCAAGCAGATCTACAACGAGAAGCACAACGGCAACACCGACAAGGGCCACGAGCGGTAATTATCAGGATGAGGTTGTACGGAGGAAGCACGGCGGCCGGCAGCGATGCCGGCCGTTGTGTTTTTAGAGGGGCTGTGAACAGCACTACGCTTGCGCGTGTCTGATGTCGCAGATTTCGGCTTCGAGACCGCCGTACTCGGGGTGGTCGTTCTCGCGGATGCGATAGACGACATCGACGAGGCTGCCGGCGTTGAGTGCAAGCTCGGCGACACGGGCTGCCAGGTCCCAACCGACGGCGCGTATGGGGCTGCCGCCGGCGTTGGCCGCGGCGCGCGAAGATGCCGGGCCTGACTCCTGCAGCAGCTCAAGGCGGATGTGGCGCTCTTTCATGATGCGTGGCGACGAGACCAGGCGCACGTTGCGCGCCATGAAGAGTGGCTCTGGATTGCCGTGGCCCAGCGGCTCAAGCTTGCGCAGCCAGCCGGCGAGTACGGGCGTGATGCGGTCCAGCGGCAACTCGGCGTGAATGCGCAGCAGGCGTTCCGGCTCGCGTGCGGCCAGGTATTCATCGGCATACGCGCGCAGGCGCTGCTTCAGTTCAGGAAGAGCCTCGGCGGGCATGGCAAAGCCAACGGCGAAGGCGTGGCCGCCGAAGCGCGTAAACAGCTCGGCGCAGCTCTCGATGGCGTTGAGCAGATGGAAGCCGTCGACGGAGCGGCCCGATCCATGCGCCACGCCGTCCTCAACGCTGACCACGATGGCGGGCTTGGCGGTGCGCTCCACCACGCGCGAAGCAAGAATGCCGATGACGCCGCGATGCCAGCCTTCGCCATCGACACAGAGCAGGCGGTCGGCGCTGAACTCGCCGGTGGCAAGGCGGCTCTCGATCAGCTTGAGGGCCTGGGCTTCAGCGTCGCGGCGCTCGCGATTCAGGCGTTCGAGTTTGGCGGCCAGCTCCGTAGCGCGATGCGCGTCGCGTGTAGTGAACAACTCAATGACCTCAGAGGCAACGTCCATGCGGCCGGCTGCGTTGATGCGTGGCGCCAGGCGAAATGCAACATCGAAGCCCGTCAGCTGTTTGCTCTCAGGATCGAGGGCCGCCGCGGCGAACAGTGCGCGCAGGCCCGCGCCCGCGGGGTGGCGCAGCTCCCGCAGGCCCAGCGCGGCGATAGTGCGGTTTTCACCGTGCAGCGGAACGGCGTCGGCGATGGTGGCGA
>CAYZVG010000056.1:0-11558 GCA_964481595.1 uncultured Occallatibacter sp.
CGCGGTGCACGCCGCTCTCCCACTTCATCTGCGAGTAGACGCGGTCGCCTTCGATAATGGCGATCACTTCCTTGCAGCCGCCCACACCAGACTCCGACATGGACATCACTTCAACCTTCCAGCGATGCTGCTCGGCAAACCGCGTGTACATGCGGAAGACCTCGGCGGCGAACAGCGATGCCTCGTCGCCGCCCGTGCCGGCGCGGATTTCAAGGATCACGTTTTTATCGTCGTTGGGATCTTTGGGCAGCAGCATCACCTTCAACTCCTCGTTGAGCGCGGCCTCGCGCGGCTCCAGCTCAGCAATCTCCAACTCTGCCAGCCCACGCATCTCCGCATCGCTCTCGGCAAGCATGGCGCGCGCGTCTTTCAGCCCCTGCTCCACCTGCTTCAACTCGCGGTACTTCTCCACCGGCTCTTCAATCTCGCGCAGCGTCTTTGCGGTCTTCTGATATTTCTCGTGGTCGTTAATCACTTCGGGCAGAGCAAACTGCGCCTGCAGTTCGTTGTAGCGTTGCTCCATTTGTTCCAAGCGGTCAATCATAGGCCCCCTCCGGGGTTCATGTTTTGCGGAAATTTGTTGCTGAAGGAAGGAAATAGGCGCAGTACAAGTATCGGCGGCGGGAGCCGCTAGAGGAGAGCCGAGATGGGCTGGTATATCCGCATTTCCACTCTTATTTTAGCGCGAGAGGCGATCTTTCCGCTCTTTGGACTGTAGATTCACTTGCAGCCCGGCTGGTCGCAGTTGCTCATCACCGGCACCAGCAGTCTTGACGGGTGCTCTGGCCCCGCGTAGATGGTAATGAGTTCGGCCTTATAGGCAGAGGGTTTGGCCTTCATGATGTTGGGCACAAACGTCTGTGGATTGCGGTCGTAAAGCGGAAATAAGGTACTCTGAATCTCGACCATGATGGTGTGGCCGGCCTTGAAGACATGGTCCACATTGTGCAGAGAAAACTTGTATTCGCGAATCGCTCCCGCCTGCAACGGCTCCGGCTGCTGAAAGCTGTCCAGGTAGCGTCCACGAAAGATTTCCATGTTGGTCATCAGCTGATAGCCGCGCATTTTTGCATCAGGATCGTCGGCTGGATACTCGTCGATGAGCTTCACCACCAGGTCGTTGTCGGTCCCGGCTGTGGCGGCAAAAATGTCGGCAACAACTTCGCCGGTCAGGGTCAGGTCGCCGGCCTGCACCGGCAGCTTCCACACGGCCACGTCACTGCGGCCGGTCACAAAGCGCTGATCCTCAGTGAGCCAGTTGTACCATTGCGAACCGGCAGCGTAGGTGGGCTGGATGGGACGATGCCGGTAAGGAACCGGATTGCCGGGGTCGCTCATGTAGCTGGTGGCGGTCGAGGCCGTGGGTGGTGTCCAACTCATCGCGCCGGCGGCTGCCATATACAGGCTCGCCGTTTGGGCTTGCGGCGGGGGAAAGTGGCTGTAATACTTCCAGGTGTTCGAACCGGTTTGAAAGCTGGCCGTATCGGCAAGATCGAATCCCGCCGCATTCGAGGCCGGCGCATCCTTCAGGTAATGCGCAAAGAACTTTGCCTCAATGCGCGCGCGGAACTCCTTGCCGATGGGTTGGCCAAAGTTGAGATTGCCCAGGGTACGTGTGGACGAGGACCAGGAGCCATGCCGCCACGGGCCGAGCACCAGAAAGTTCTCGTGCTGGGTGTCGTGCGGTTCGAGCCGCGCGTACTCTTCCTGCGGGCCGTACATATCTTCCTGATCGTAGTAGCCTCCCACCGAGAGAGTCGGCACTGAGACCGCGTTCAGCGAGTATTCCACTCCGCGCGATGACCAGTAGCGGTCGTATGCGGGATGATGGAGGAACAGCTTCCACGTTGGCAATGTACTGGAGCCCGACTGCTTCACGTCCCCCGCAAAGTTGCCGCGTTTAAGAAAGTAGTCAAAGCCATCCACAGGCTGGCCGCTGGAGTCCACGCCGTAACTGACGGGCGTGCTTTCCCGGGTTGTCTCCATATCGAGCACGTAGTCGTACCCGTAGCTCTGGCGGAACGCTCCGTTATGAAAAAAATCGTCGCCCATCCACACGTCGATCATCGGCGCCTGCGGCGAAATCGCCTTCACGGCGGGATGAGGATCGATGCCGGCCATCATTGCCAGGAATCCTGGATAACTGACGCCGGCAACGCCGACACGCCCGTTGTTGCCCGCCACATGAGTTACAAGCCAATCCACGGTGTCGTAAGCGTCGGTGCTTTCATCCACCGCATGGCGCTTGCGATGATCGGCAAGGGGACGGCTCATTACGAAATTGCCTTTGCTCTCATAGCGGCCGCGAATGTCGGCGCACACGTAGATATAGCCGTCGCTAGCCAGCTCGGGACTCAGGGAGAAGAATGACGACCGCGAGGTTTCGTCGCAGCCGTAGGGCGTGCGCTGCATAAGGAAGGGCAGCGGAGCGGCAATGTCGGCGGGTTTAAGGATGACCACATGCAGTTTGACGCCGTCGCGCATGGGAATCATCGCTTCGCTGCGCCGGTAGTCGTGAAACACGTGATGCACGGGCTCGCCGGTGCGGCGATAGACCTTGCTCGGCTCACCCATAATTACGAAACCGTCTGCGCGGCCCGCACCGTCGAGAGTGAAGCGAATCGTGGTTCTTTCGCCGGGGAAAGCAAAGTCGAGATTGGAGACGCGCGACAACTCCATTGGAACGCTGTTTTCCGCCTCGATTGTCAGACTGCCATCAGCGGCGTAAAGGCTCCACGGCACATCCGGCAGCTCAGCGCCGGTGTACTCGCCGCTGAAGACTGCGAGCGGCACGCGGTCCGCACTTTGCGACCCTGCATTTGGCTGCGCCGCGGCCACGGCCAGCCACGCCACCATCGCCGCACAAACAAAAGCCTGCACAGCGCCTCGACACATTTGAGGCATGCGAATCGTCTCTCCCGTCTCCTCTAATGTGAATGCGCGTGCGCATGCGAGTGTTGGCTGCCGGCTAGCTCATCCGGGGGAACCACGCAGCCCTGCAGTTCTTCGCAGCCTATGTGTTCAAACTGAATGGTTGTGTGGCTGATGTGAAAATGATCTTTCAGCACGTGGTTGAGCTTAACCAGAATGCATGCGCTCTCAGACGGGGGAATGTCCGCGATGGTCACGTGGCAAGCCAGCGCGCACGATTGCGATCCCAGGCACCAGACGTGCAGGTCGTGCACATTGACCACGCCCTCCACCTGCTGCATGCCCGATCGAATCTCGGCCAGCGATAAGCCTCTCGGAGTTCCTTCCAGCAGAATATTCAGCGTCTCGCGCACAATGCCGATGCTCGACCAAAGAATGAGCCCGGCGATCACGAGTGACAAGACCGGATCGATCCAGTTTTGGCCGGTGAGCAGAATGCCCGCGCCACCGGCGATGACAGCGGCCGTCGACAGCGTATCGCCGGCCATGTGCAAAAATGCCGAGCGCAGATTTACATCGCGGGCCACTCCCCACAGAAGCGCGGCGATTGCTCCATTCATGAGCACACCGGCTGCGGCCACAATCATCATCATGCGGGGCTGCACGGCCACCGGGCTTGACAGGCGGTGAATCGCCTCAACACCAATCCACAGCGAAATCGCGATCAACGTGGCCGCATTGATAAACGCCGCCAGCACCCCGGCTCTCTGGTAGCCGAAGGTACGCGAATCGTCGGCAGGGCGGGACTGAAAATATAACGCGACAAAGCTAAGCAGCAGCGCCAGAAAATCCGAGACGTTGTGGCCAGACTCCGACAGAAGGGCGAGCGAATGGGCACGCAGACCGGCGACAAAGGTCACCACCACGTAGGCGAGCGTGGCTGCCAGCGAGAATTGCAGAACCAGAGTTGTCCGTTTTGCGCCTTGCCCAGGCGCCGCGTGGACATGCATGGAGCAAGTCTAAATGGGGTTGGGCCTGGCAGGCCAACCGGCAGGCCAAGAGCGGACCGTCAATTCCGGCCCGGGCGCAGATGGCTCAGATCGTTCGGTTCCGGATCGTCGAAGACCGGTAACACGGGCAGCCCCTCGCGCAGGCCGCTCCACTGCTCGGCCACAACAATGCTGTTCTGCGGGTTTCCCGGCTGGTAACGGACAGAACAGGGAAAGCCCACGCGCACGCGCCTGTGGTCCACCGTGCCGCTCATGTGCGTAATGTCCTGAGAACACTCGTAATCCACGCCGCCGATCCGGTAGTTGAACAGCAGTAAGGTCAGGGTTGCGCCATCCTCACCGTCCACCGTGCAAGTATCCAGCAGCATGCCGTCGACGATGCGCCCCGACTGCACCAGAAAATCGCGCCTTGCCCGCTCCAACTCCTCGGCCGTGGGCCGCTTACGCAGCAGAAGCCAGAGTGTGCTGCCGCCCAGCACCGCAATTGCCGCGGCCCCGGCTGCGACTTCCCATTCAAATGTGGAGGAGAAGGTCATTCGAGCTGGGATTTCACCTTTCGAGTCCCATCTTGAGGATAGCTCAATTCCATCCGGCTCCCGGCAGACCGGCGCCTCGTTCAAGGAGAAATGGATTGGCAATATTCCATTGTGGGAGCCGGCCCGCGATACAGGACCATGAAGACCGCGGGCCGGGGGCCGGAATTGGGCCGGGCTCGCACGCCTGGAAGCAACCGAATCCCGCATTGAACCAGGCAAATGGCCTATACTCTAGGTTGCGCCAAAGGGGGAATTTTCGCAGCTATCCCTTCGGTTCCGATGGATTTTCGCCAAAGTATGACAGCTCAAAAGAAAACCCGCATCCGTTCCACGACCGTTATTTGCGTTCGCCGCAACGGCCAGGTGGTGATGGCCGCCGACGGCCAGGTTACGCTGGGCGACCACGTGCTCAAGCACTCCGCGCGCAAGATCCGCCGACTGTATCAGGAAAAGATTCTGGCCGGATTCGCTGGTTCCACCGCCGACGCATTTAACCTGTTTACGCGGTTTGAGACAAAGCTTGAGCAGTACGCCGGCAATCTGAATCGCGCAGCCGTTGAGCTGGCCAAGGACTGGCGCACCGACAAAATGCTGCGCAACCTTGAGGCCCTGCTGCTGGTGGCCGATGCGGGGCAAACGTTTATTATCTCCGGCTCCGGCGACGTCATCGATCCCGACGAGCCACTGGCCGCTATTGGTTCGGGCGGCAGCTATGCCACCGCCGCGGCGCGTGCGCTGTTGGAAAATACTGAGTTGAGCGCCCGCGAAATCGCCGAAAAGGCCATGAAGATCGCCGGCGATATCTGCATTTACACCAACGATCACTTCACCTTCGAGGAGTTGAAGAGCTAACGGACCCGTCCGCCCGCTCAAAACACTCATGGCCATCTACCTTCCCGCATCCGCCGAAGAACAGGATCTCTCGCTCGACGAGCTTACGCCACGCGAGATCGTGACCGAACTCGACAAGCACGTGGTGGGCCAGCGTGCCGCCAAGCGCGCAGTGGCTATTGCCCTGAGAAACCGCCAGCGCCGTCTTAAGCTGCCGCCCGACATGGCCGACGACATCATGCCCAAGAACATCATCATGATGGGGCCAACCGGCGTGGGCAAAACAGAGATTGCACGTCGCCTTGCCAAGCTCACCAATTCGCCGTTTCTCAAGGTGGAAGCTTCAAAGTTTACTGAAGTTGGGTACGTAGGCCGCGATGTGGAATCGATGATCCGCGACCTGATTGAGATTGCGATTGACATGGTGCGCGAGGAGCGGCTTGAAGAAGTTGAAGACCGCGCCGAGATGAACGCGGAGGAGCGCCTGCTCGATGTGCTGCTGCCGCCTCCTCCGGCCGCGCCACACGGCCAGGAAGGCCAGATGAGCCTGCCTGGCACGGAGAGCCACCAGCGCTCGCGCGAAAAGCTTCGCCAGCAGTTCCGCGAAGGCAAGCTTGACGAGCGCATGGTCGAGATCGATGTGCGCGACCGCGGTACGCCGCAGTTCGGCATTATCAGCAACCAGAACCTTGAGGATATGGAGATGAACCTCAAGGACATGCTGCCCAACATCTTCGGCGGCAGCTCAAAGAAGCGCAAGATGAAGGTGTGCGACGCTTTCGACTACCTGGTGCAGGAAGAAGAAGGCCGGCTCATCGACATGGACTCGGTAAACCGCGCGGCTGTTGAGCGCGTGGAGTCGAACGGCATTATCTTTCTGGACGAGATTGACAAGATCGCCGGACGCGAAGGCAGCCACGGACCCGACGTTTCGCGCGAGGGCGTGCAACGAGACATTCTGCCCATTGTGGAAGGAACCACGGTGAACACGCGCTACGGCATGGTGCGCACCGATCACATTCTCTTCATTGCCGCCGGCGCGTTTCACGTTTCCAAGCCAAGCGATCTGATTCCCGAATTGCAGGGGCGCTTCCCGATTCGCGTCGAATTGCAGTCGCTGACGGTCGACGATTTTCTGCGCATTCTTACCGAGCCCAAGGCCTCGCTCACCAAGCAATATGCGGCTCTGCTTGAGACCGAGGGCGTACGCCTGGAGTTTGCGCCCGATGCTCTGCGCGAGATGGCCGAGTTTGCTTTCAGGGTGAACGAGCAGACTGAGAACATCGGCGCGCGCCGCCTGCATACCATCATGGAACGCGTGCTTGAAGATGTCAGTTTTCTGGCCCCCGACGTAGCCCGCCGAGCGCCCGATGAAGAAGCCGCGGCCAAGCTCTCTGAGACGATCAAGAACGAGTCCAGCACGCCGCTGCCGTTTCTTGAGCGCATGACCACCGCAGGCCCCGAGAAGGTTTTCCTTATCGATGCCAGCTACGTAAAGCAGATGGTTGCGTCGATCGTGAAAGACCAGGACCTGAGCCGCTACATTCTGTAGAACTCTGGATTGGATAGGGCCGTCGTTGGAATCCGGCGCATGTTCATTTGCGCTCAGCTCTTCGTGAAGGCCCGTTCCAGCTTTCTCAGCGACTTCAGCATATCGGCCAGCGCCGACTTGCCAATCTCGTCCTCAAACTCCTTCTGCAGCTTGTCGAATGCGGCAATTACGCGCAGCGCGCAGCGTTTCCCCTGCGGTTTGAGCGCAAGCTGATAGGCGCGCGCATCTTCGGGATCGATCTTGCGCTGCAAAAAGCCCTTCGCCTCAAGCGACGAAATGCAGTGGCTCACATTGCCGCGCGTGGTCCCAAAGGTCTCAGCCAATTGCGAGGGCTTGATCGGCTTGGGAGCCTCAAAAAAGATGGCCGCCAGCGCCAACCCCTCCAGAAAGCTCAATCCATCCTCCGCCAGCACCGTGCCGGCAAGCGACTCGAACCGCCTGGCAGCGCGGTTAACGGCAAACATAGGGCTTTCGCGAAGAAACGCATCGATACGCATGTAACCATTCTAATAGTTGATTGGCTAAACTATTCAAGACAATATCAAATCTTTATTGAAAGCAAGCCAGTTAGCGCCGAAGATTGAATTGATCCTATGTCATTCACGAAAATCCCTCGTATTGCAGCATTTATCTGCCTTGCCGCCAGCCTCTCATCCGCACCAGCGCAGAGTCCGTCGACGTCTTCATCCACTGCCATTCCAGCACGCACTGAAACGATGGTGGTTCTCGGCACCGCAGTTCCAGTGCCGCTGACTGAGTCGCCGCGTTCGGTCTTCGTTCTTCCCCTCGAAGGCATGAAGCTTGCCGCAGAAACACCGCTCGATTTTCTTCGCCAGGACTCAGCGATCTTCCTGGAGCAGCGCGGGGCTGGAGGCGCGCAGTCCGACATTGTGCTGCGCGGCGGCAGTTTTGAGCAGACTCTGGTTCTCGTGAACGGCTTTCGCGTCAACGATGCGCAAACTTCGCATCACAACCTGGATCTTCCCATTCCGCTTGAGGCGATGGACTCGATCCAGGTGCTCGAGGGCGCAGGGTCGACCTTGCACGGAGTGGACGCGCTGGCAGGCGTAGTCGATTTCCTGACCACCGCGCCTGCTCACGATTCGCTCTTGCTCCGCGCCGGCGAAGGCAGTTTTGAGTCGAACGAGGAGTCGCTGATTGGCGGCGCAACCAGGGGTAACTTGAGCAGCCGCCTGACGGCCAGCCGCAACTTCTCCACCGGATTTATGGCCGACCGTGACTATCGCAACGAGGACGCCTCCGCTGAAGGCTGGGCCGGCACGCGGCTAGGCGTCACCGATATTCTGTTCGCCGCAAGCGACCGTGCGTTCGGCGCGAACCAGTTCTACGGAAATTACGACTCATGGGAGCGGACACAGGGCTGGTTCGCATCCGCGCGGCAAGAGCTGGGCAACCGCACCACGGCCGCGTTCGGCTACCGTCGCCACACGGACGACTTCGTGCTTCTGCGCGAAGCGCCTTCGATTTACGCGAACAACCACATCGACGGATCGTGGCAGGCATCGCTGCGCCACACGGTTCCCATCGCCAAGCCGTCGGTGCTGTTGATAGGGCTTGAGTCCGACGGCGACAGCATTAACAGTTACAACTTTTCCGGCGGAGCAACTTCGTACGCGCTTGGCATTCACGCGCGCAATCGCGGTGCAGGCTACGTCGATCTCGACCTGCGCCCCTCGGCAAAGCGCTGGAACCTCTCCGCAGGCGCGCGCGAAGAGATTTTTTCCGGCAGCGGGCAAGCGGTTTTTTCGCCACAGCTTTCGGGCAGCCTGCGTCTCGCGGATCAGTTGAAGCTGCGGGCCAACGGCGGCTACGGCTTCAGGATTCCCACCTACACCGACCTCTACTACAGCGATCCAACGACCGTCGGCAATCCCAACCTAAAGCCCGAGTCCGCGTGGTCGGGCGAGGGCGGCGCTGATTGGTCGCCCTCCAGCTATGTCTCTTTCTCCGCCACCGGATTCTATTCGCGCCAGCACGATGCAATCGACTACGTGCGCCCCGATGCCTCGCAAAAATGGCGGGCTGTGAACCTGAGCGGCCTTAGCTTTACCGGCGTCGAAACGTCTTTCACGTGGATTCCCACTCAAGGGCAGTCAGTGCGCATCGGCTGGACCGCACTGCGCGGCGCGCAGAGCGCACTCGGCGGCCTGCAATCCGAATACATCTTCAATTACCCGGTCCAAAACATTCACGCCGAATGGAACGTGAAAGTGCGCCGGCTCTTTGCAATCAGCAACTCGGTCCAACTGGCCCAGCGCTATCAACAGACCGTTTACCCGGTTTGGAATGCCGCACTCACCCACGACTCGGGCAGGATTCGCCCCTACCTGCGCCTCACCAATCTCTCCAATTCCGGCTATCAGGAGATCACGGGCGTCGTCATGCCTTCGCGAGGAATCATGGGCGGCTTCGCCGTCCAGCTTGGGCATTGATTCGCGAAAAAACTCCATTGCTCATGGGCGGAATTCTGCTAACCTGTGCTCGTACCTCGCGAGCCCGCGCACTCGAAATCAATCAGCGGGCTCTACCTGCTCTCTCCTGCTTCTGAGGGTTTGCGGATGGAGGCGCATCGGAAGCACACTGGGAAAGGTGTGTGCCTGCGCTTCATCTCTGCGCCGCCTGGCCCTCAACTTCCCGCAACACAACACACAGGAGAAAACTCATGAGCAATCCAGCACTGCATAACAAGATCACCTACATTGAACTTTCCACCACAAACGCTGAGCACACCAAGAAGTTCTACGGCTCTGTCTTCGGTTGGAGCTTTCAGGACTGGGGCCCGGACTATATCGGCTTCAGCGCGGCAGAGACCGGCATCGACGGCGGCTTCAGCAAAGTCGAGGCACACGAAGTACAGGCAAAATCAGCGCCGCTCGTGATTCTCTACTCGAGCGATCTGAAAGCCACGGAGGCCGCGGTGATTGCTGCCGGCGGCGCAATCGTTATTCCCACTTTCGAGTTCCCCGGCGGCCGCCGTTTCCACTTCTCCGACGGCGCAGGCAACATCCTCGGCGTCTGGTCAGAGTAGGTCACTGTCCGCTGGTTGCAACAACAACTCTGGTTGTTCCACTTTTGCTGACACTTCGAGTGCGGTCAACGGATCTGCGCTCGGAGATCTGTCGCAAGGGTGGAACGGCCCGAGTCGTATCGACACAGCACACCTGATTTTCAGTTCACCGGCGGCGGCAGCATCAGTTTTTTGCGCGGCCCAATCTCCTCGCGCACCAGCGTGAGCCCCAGAATGCATCGTTCGAATGAGTCTGAAAGGCGCGCGAACAACGCTGCCTCGCTTTCGTATTCGAAGAGATTGAACTGGCTCACGATGTAGTAACTCTCTTTGCCGACGTGAATCAGCTCGCCAAGGCTGGGCTGGTGGCGACGCCGGCGGCGACTGGAACCCATCGCCTCCGGATACATGCCGGCCACAAACAGCGCGTAGTCGCCAATGTGCTTGCGCAGAGCCCGCTCCTCATCGAAGGACGCGGCGGGGCCATTCACCGGGTCCGCTGCCTCAACCATCTCCTCAAGCTTGTCGATAGGATGGCCGCTCTCGTCGCGCACCGAGTAGAGCTTGTCTGAGGTAGAGAACTCGCACAGCAATCGGGCCACGTAGGCGGTCACATCGGGATCGTTCAGCCCCAATTTGCCTTCGTAGCTGTTGCGCACTGCTTGCTGAAAGAATGGTTCGAGCGGATGACCTTGCGATGATTGCATACACATCTCCCTATTGGGTTGCGTACCAACAACCGTTGTAGTCTGCAGCGACTGCCTGAGTTGTAACTGCTTGCGCTGGAAAGGGGCAGCCAGCGCCCGTTCATGATGTTGTAACACTGAGGTTACCGCATTTGTTGTGTTTGCCAAGGGGTTGGCGGAACTTAGTTAGCAGTTTGGCAGGCCGACTGCAAATTGCCGGTATCGGATTTTCCTTAAGGTCAAAGCCAAAGACACGCAGATACAAAAAGGGCAGCCCCGGCGGGCTGCCTTTTTTAGAACGCGTGGCTCGATATGCGGTTACACAGCAGCCGGTGTGCGCGACTCCAGCGCCGCCAGGCGCGCCGCAAGCAACGATTCCAGCTTGACCAGCGCGGCTGAGAAGCCCTCAATCCCTTCCTTCAGCTTGTCGGTGGCCATGCGGTCTTCTGCATGCATTCGGTCGAACATGGCTTTGTCCATTGCAATCTTCTCAATCGGCAATGACTTGGCCGTATCCGCATTCAGCTTGCGCGGCAGCTCGCCGGTGGTTGACTCCAGCTCCGCCAGCAGTTGCGGCGAAATGGTGAGCAGGTCGCAGCCGGCCAACTGCTCAATCTCGCCGATATTGCGAAAGCTCGCGCCCATCACCACGGTCTTGTAACCAAACTTTTTAAAGTAGTTGTAGACGCGAGTCACCGACTGCACGCCCGGATCGTCTGAGCCGTGGAAGTCCTTGCCCGTGTCTTTCTTGTACCAGTCGAGAATGCGGCCAACGAAGGGTGAGATTAGCGTAGCTCCCGCCTCGGCGGCGGCAACTGCCTGGTGCAGCCCGAACAGCAGCGTCAGGTTGCAGTGAATCCCTTCACTCTCCAGCACCTCCGCGGCGCGAATTCCTTCCCATGTGGACGCAATCTTCACCAGAATCCGCTCACGGCCGATCCCCGCCTGATCGTACTGCGCGATAATGCTGCGCGCTTGCTTGACGGTCGCATCGGTGTCAAACGAGAGCCGCGCGTCCACCTCAGTGGAAACGCGCCCCGGAAC
>CAYZVG010000057.1:0-11555 GCA_964481595.1 uncultured Occallatibacter sp.
GTTGCATTTTGTTGGAGAGATGCGGCCGCGAGAAAATGCACCCGAGCAAGATAATGCAACCGTATTGGCGGTGTGGCTGTCACACCCGATTGGGAAGGCTCGATATTGATGACCACGCCAAAATCCGCGACGGAAGACACGGCCTGCGCGGACCGCGTGCTGGCAGGCGATACACAGGCCTTTGCGGAGATCGTCGCCCGCTGGCAAAGGCCACTGGTGAACATGGCGTGGCGCTACTGCCGCGACCGCAGCCGCGCCGAAGAGATGGCGCAGGAGGCTTTTCTGCGCGCATGGCGCAATCTGGCGCAATGGCGGCGCGAGTCGAGCTTTTCAACGTGGCTGTTTGCGCTGGCGGCCAATGTCTATCGGAACGAGTTGAAGCGCTTTCCCACCGTCAACGTGCCGCTAGAAGAGGCTGCCGAACCATCAGCGCCGGCAAGCCAACTGGATGGGCTGCGGGAGCAGGGGCGCAACGACGAAGTGCGGCGGGCGGTGCTGGCGCTGCCGCAGCGCTATCGCGAAGCAGTTGTTTTGTTCTACTTTCATGAGATGGACGTTGCGGCAACGGCCAGGACCATGCATCTGCCCGAAGGCACCGTGAAAGCCAGACTGGCGCGGGCGCGGGCACTGCTTAAAAGCCGATTCCCGCATCTAAACCAGCAAGACGCGAGCCGCACGCTGGCCAAGTTGAACCAAAGAGAGGAGGCCTGACGATGAACCATCCGATTGAAAACGCGAAAAAGAACGGAATGAGTACGCTCGACCGGATTCTTTCGACGGAAGAAGATCTGATTCCGTCGTCGGGTTTTCTGGCTTCGGTGATGGAACGCGTGGAGGACGAGGCTCGCGCTCCCGCGCCCATCCGGTTCCCGTGGAAGCGGGCGATTCCGGGGTTTGTGCTAGCCGCAGGGGTGTTTGGATGGGGCGGAGTGGAGCTGGTGCGCGAGGCTGTTTCCGCATACCATGCGGCAGCAGCCGCGCCGGTGCATCTTCCCGTTGGACTGGAGCAGACGCTTGCGCCGCTCGGATGGGTGGGATTGGCGCTGGCTATCTCGCTAGCTTCCTGGGTGCTGTCGCGGCGCATTGCTGGGGAATCGGGACTGCTGTAAATGCGCAGGGGCTAAAAGCCCGCGATTTTACTGACATCTTGCGGCACGATTGAACTCGTGCCCTGACGCTTCTTGCACTCTCGTGTGAAGCCTGCAAGCGACTCCGCCATCCTCAATTCACCTTTTGCGCGCTGTGTTTTGCGCCGAACTGGCGCAGCTTTTCAAGGGTGACGGCAGCCTGGCCTGAGTCAATGGCCTCGGCACCCATCTCGACACCCTGCTTCAAATCCACGGCCATGCCGGCGGCAACCAACCCCGCCGCAGCATTGAGCAGCACAATGTCGCGGCGCTCGCCTTTGATGCCGGTGAGCACGTCGTAGAGCATTGCGGCGTTTGTGGCCACGTCGCCGCCGACGAATCGATCGAGGGTGGTGCGCGGCAATCCGGCCATTTCTGGCGTAACGCGCGCAGCCCTGAGCTTGAGCTCGCCTGTTTCGGTCTCCTCAACACGCGCCACCACGGACTCACCTGTGGTGGTCAGCTCGTCGATGCCGTCAGTGCCATGCACAACATAGGCGCGGCTTGCGCCAAGCTCCACCAGGGTGCGGCCAACCAGCAGCACCTTGCTGGGCGCGAGCACGCCGATGACCTGAGCGCGCGCACCGGCTGGATTGGTGAGCGGGCCGCAGAGATTGAAGATGGTTCTGAAACCCAGGCTGCGGCGCAGCGGCCCGACCACGCGCATGGCGGGATGGTAGAGCGGCGCAAACAGAAACATGAATCCTGTGTCGCGCAGGCATTCGACGGCCAGTTCCGGGTTCAGATCGATGGGCACGCCGAGAGCTTCAAGCACGTCTGCCGCGCCGCAGCGCGAGGTGACAGCGCGATTACCGTGCTTGGCCACTTTGGCTCCGGCGGCGGCGGCAACCAGCGCCGCTCCCGACGAGATGTTGAAGGTGAGCGGACCGCCGCCGCCGGTGCCCACCACGTCCACCAGCGTGGCGCGCTCTTCCTGGGTCAACGGCACGGGCGTAACGCGCGCGCGCATGACATCGACAAAGCCGGCCAGCTCTGGGGCCTGTTCGCCGCGCGTGGCCATAACGGCCACCAGCGCCGCGGTCTCAACCTCCGGCGCTTGTCCGGCAAGAATCTCTTCAAGCGCCGCCGCCGCCTGCTGGCGGGTCATGGCAGCGCCGTCTTCGGCCATCGGTTTCAGCAGTTCTTTCACAATACCCATATCCATAATGGTAATGGCGCGCGGGGGAATGGCGCCGGGGTTTGCGGCTCGAACGTGGCGCAAGATAAGATTTCATTACCGCTGAAACGGTCTCGCTGGCCTGGACTAGAAGCCCGGCCCCCGGTCCCGAATCCCCCAAACAGCAGCGGACTGGGCGGTTCCTACACACATGAAAATCCACGAGTATCAGGCAAAGGAAATCCTGGCGAAGTACGGCGTTGCCGTCCCCAGGGGCGAAGTGGCCAATACGCCGGAAGAAGCTTCAGCAGCAGCGCGCAAGCTGTTTGCCGAGGGCGCAACGGGCGTGGTTGTGAAGGCGCAGATCCACGCGGGCGGCCGCGGCAAGGGCGGCGGCGTAAAGGTGGCCCGCACTCGCGAAGAAGCCGAGCTGCACGTGAAAAACATTCTCGGAATGCAGCTGATTACGCACCAGACCGGCCCGCAGGGCCAGAAGGTACAGCGGTTGCTGATTGAAGAGACCGCGGCAATCGATCGCGAGCTTTACCTGGGCATTGTGCTTGACCGCGCCACGGGCAAGCTGGTGTTTATGGCCTCGCAGGCCGGCGGCATGGAGATTGAAGAGGTTGCCGCAAAGACGCCAGAGGCAATCTACAAAGAGACGATTGACCCGGCGGTGGGCTTTGGCGCATGGCAAGGGCGCAAGCTGGCCTTTGCGCTGGGGCTAAAGAACACGCAGATCAACCAGGCCGTGGCTTTCTTTCAGAGTCTGTACAAAGCCTTTATCGATACCGATGCTTCACTGGTGGAGATCAATCCTTTCATCACCACCAAGGACGACAAGCTGTTCGCGCTCGATGCCAAGATCAATTTTGACGACAACGCGCTGTTTCGCCACGCCGACATCAAAGCGCTGCGCGACGTGGCCGAAGAGGATCCGCTGGAAGTGGAAGCCAGCAAGTACTCGCTCAACTACATCAAGTTGGACGGCTCAATTGCCTGCATGGTGAACGGAGCCGGCCTGGCGATGGCCACGATGGACATCATCCAGTACGCGGGCGGAAGCCCGGCCAACTTTCTTGACGTTGGCGGCGGCGCAACGCAGGAGCAGATTGAGCACGCATTCGAAATTCTGCTTTCAGACGCGAATGTGAAGGCCATCTTCATCAACATTTTTGGCGGCATTCTGCGCGTGGACCGGCTGGCGACCGGCGTTGTGGCCGCAGCCCGCAAACTCAACGTGAAGGTGCCCATCGTTCTGCGGCTTGAGGGAACCAACGTGGAAGAGGGCCGTCAGATTCTGAAGGATTCGGGGCTGAACTTTCTGGTTGGAGCAACCATGAAAGAAGCGGCGGAGCTAGTGGTGAAGGCAGCTTCTAGCTGCTAGCTAAGTACCGCTGTTTGGAGAGAAAAGCAGGCGCAAGGTTCGACTTACGAAGTTCAAACACAGCTTTTACTTGCGAAGCGATTGAAGATTGGCGATGAGGCGCTGGGAAACAGGGCTGAGTCCATAGGTACCGAGACTTCAAAGATGCTCGGAGCATTCATCCAATCTTTTAAGAGCTAGGAGCTAGAGGCTAGAAGCTAGGAGCTGATTTACCGATGGCTGTTCTGGTAGATAACAACACGCGTTTGATCGTTCAAGGATTGACCGGCAAAGAAGGCACGTTCCACGCCAAGGGCTGCGCCGAGTACGGCACAAAGGTGGTGGGCGGAGTGACGCCTGGCAAGGGCGGAACCACGCACGAGGGCTGGCCGGTATTCAACACGGTGACCGACGCGGTGAATGAGACCGGCGCCAACGCGACCATGATCTTTGTTCCGCCGCCATTTGCCGCAGACGCAATTCTGGAAGCGGAAGACGCGGGCATTCCGCTGATCGTCTGCATCACCGAGGGCATACCCACGCTGGATATGGTGAAGGTGTGGGCAAAGCTGAAGACCTCAAAGTCGCGGCTGGTGGGACCGAACTGCCCTGGCGTCATCTCGCCTGGCAAAGCCAAGATCGGCATCATGCCGGGGCGCATCCACAAGGAAGGCTCGATCGGGATTGTTTCGCGCTCGGGTACGCTGACGTATGAAGCGGTGCACCAGTTGACGCAGCGCGGCATTGGCCAGTCAACGGCGATCGGTATTGGCGGCGATCCCATTATCGGGACCACGCACATCGATGCGTTGCGCTTGTTCAACGAGGATCCGGAGACTGAAGCGATCATTATGATCGGCGAAATCGGCGGCTCAGCAGAAGAGGCTGCGGCAGAGTTCGTGAAGCAGCACGTAAAGAAGCCGGTGGTGGGCTTTATCGCCGGACAGACCGCGCCTCCGGGACGCCGCATGGGCCACGCCGGCGCCATCATCAGCGGCGGACAGGGCACGGCCGCCGACAAGATGAAGGCCATGACCGAGGCGGGAATCCACGTGGTGGGCTCACCGGCAGATATCGGCGAAATGCTGGCCAGAGTGATCGGAAAGGCGTAGAGACAGCTTCTCGCTGCTAGCTCCTAGCCTCTAGCTCCGGCCGCGAATGAGCCGACCTTTCTGCCGCACATTGAGAAACATAAGGCGCACGAACGCGCTCACCTCTATTGGTGCTCACTCTCGGAGGCGATCATCTGCTTGAAGTCGGGCAGGTCGCGGAGGCTTGCAAAGCTTTGGTCGTCGGCAACTTTCTTGGCGCTGGTGTACCCCTCGTTGAGAGCCATGCGCAGGTTCTGAATGGCGCACACGGGGTTTCCGCCAATCACACATCCTTTTGCCATGTAGAAGTGCAGCACTCCACGATCCTCGACCGAAGCCGGGTTCTGGACGCTGATGCCCGAGTGCTGATCGAAGATCCGAGGATCGATCGCCACAGCCTGGCGGTACACTTCGTCTCCCTTTTTGAATTTGTGCTGGGACAAGAGGTTGGAACCGAGATTGCGGAGGATTAGGGCGGAGTTCGGATCGAGCCGGAGAGCTTTGCGGTAGTAGCGCTCACCTGCCCGGAAGTTCTTTTCCGAATCGTAAACGGTCGCCAGATTATTGATAACCTGCGAGTTGCGCGGATTGAGCTTGAGCGATTGGTTGTAGCAACGGGCCGCATCCTTCGCATTGAACATCATCTGGTAGGCGATGCCCATCTTGTTCCAGATGGCGGGTGAGAGCCTGGGCGACCTGGAGTAGGCCTCGATCGCTTCCTGATAGCGGCGGTGCATGGAAAGCGAATCTCCAACCTGCTCAGGAGTTGGCGGGTCTGCCCGAATTACCGAAACTGAACTGGGATTTGCAGGAACCGCGGAGGGCTCGGCAGAACCGGGAACGGTTGATTGCACTGAGGATGCGGCTTGGGTTACCGAAGGAGCTTGTGCGGGGGCAGAGGGTGCGCCCGAGAGAACCAGTACAGCAACAACTCCCAAAAATCCTACACCCGATAAACATCGAGAATCATCGAACATGGACATCAAGTTCCCCTGGGACATCAAAGGGGCAATCGATTTGCGGCTTCGTCCCATGCAACAGAATTGCAACCAAAGATTACAGCACCATTTTGCGGCGGTGGCTAGGCCTCGCACAATTAATTCAGCGACAAAAGTACCGTATCGACTATAGGGAATGCACAAATTTCGAAGTAGACTCGTTCCAGCATGGGAGGGACCAGATGAGAACGGCCATGGCGACACAGGCACAGGAGACAGCGCAAGTGGATTTAAGCAAGAGGTTTAGCGGGGTGCGGAAGCGGAGCACGGCGCTATGCGCGGATCTAACCGCCGAGGACATGATGGTGCAGTCGCTGCCCGAAGCTTCTCCCGGCAAGTGGCACATGGCCCACACCGCGTGGTTCTTCGAGTCGTTTGTGCTGCGGGAGTTTCTGGAAGGCTACCTCCCATTTCATCCGGATTTTCACTGGCTCTTCAACTCCTATTACGAAACGTTTTCTATCTTTCCTGAGAAGCGGCTGCGCGGCTCGTTTTCGCGGCCCGCTCTGGATGAGGTTTTGCGCTATCGATGTCATGTGGACGAGGGAATTGAGCGCCTGCTTGAGTCTGAAGCCGAGCCTGAGGCGTTGCGCCGAATTGAACTGGGAGTGAACCACGAAGAACAGCACCAGGAGCTACTCCTAACCGATATTCTTCATGGGTTTTACAGCAATCCGCTGCGCCCCGTTTACCGGGCGAGGGGCATTGAAACGGAAGCTGCAGGGCAGAGGCTAGCGGCATTGGATTACGAGCAATATGCAGGTGGATTGTGCGAGGCTGGGCACTCAGGTGAGGGATTCTGCTTTGACAATGAGCTTCCGAACCACCGGGTGTGGCTTGAGCCGTTCCGGCTTGCGCGGCGGCTGGTGACCTGCGGTGAGTTCGCCGAGTTTATTGCCGACGGGGGCTACCGCAAGACAGAGCTGTGGCTTTCAGCGGGATGGGAAGCGGTCAAGTCCAATGGATGGAATGCGCCGCTTTACTGGACGAACGAAAGTGGGAGATGGTCCGTCTTTACTCTGCATGGAGAGATTCCGCTGGAACGGTTGGAGAACCATCCGGTGAGCCACGTAAGCTTTTACGAGGCGGATGCCTATGCGCGGTGGGCGTGCAAGCGGTTGCCCACGGAGTTTGAATGGGAGACTGCGGCCGCGGGACTGCCAGTGAAAGGAAACCTATTGGATTCAGAGATGTTGATGCCGACGTCCGCGCCGCAAATCGCCAGCAATCAAGGGCTCGCGCAGCAGTTTGGCGATTGCTGGGAGTGGACGGCCAGCGCTTATCTTGGCTATCCAGGGTTCAAGCCCTTGGCGGGAACGCTGGGAGAGTACAACGGCAAGTTTATGAGCGGACAGATGGTGCTGCGGGGTGGATCGTGCGTAACGCCGGCAGCGCATATTCGCGCCAGTTACCGGAACTTTTTTGCGCCGGAGACGCGATGGCAGTTCTCGGGAATTCGACTGGCGGAGTAGGAACCAGACGATTTTAACCGGACCTTAGTAACCTTCAACCGGCTGGCTTGCATCCAACCAGAGGCATAACAAGGATTGGCTTCCCCTAGCGAACCTGTCAAATCCGATGACGACTTTTGCGTTTCCCCAAATTGCTGAATCAATCGAACGATTGACTGCGGCTGCGCCAGTGAACGATGTGCTGGCAGTCGATGAACAGGTCGCCCTGGCAGTGCGCAGGGGACTGGGTTCCCAACCGAAGCGGCTGCCTGCCTGGCTTTTTTACGACCGGGCGGGATCGCGGCTCTTCGACGAGATTACCGAGCGGCCGGAGTACTACCTGACCCGCACCGAGCGTTCGATTCTGGCTGCAAATGCGGGGGCGATCATTGCCCGGGCAGCAGACGGAGGCCGGCTTCGCATCAGCGAGCTGGGCGCGGGGTCGGCGGGCAAAACGCAACTGCTGCTGAAGGCCGCGGTTGCACGCCAGGGAACGCTGGATTACGAGCCACTGGATATTTCAGCCAGCGCGCTTGAGCAGGCCAAGCTGAACATTGAAGGGGAGATCGCCGGAGTGACGGTGACTCCGCGCGTTACCGACTACACGCAGGACTCGGCGCGAAGCCAAAGCCGGCGTCGGCTGCGAGGACCGCGACGCACCTGCGACAGCTGCATCGACCTTGAGCCTGCGCCGTCGCACGAACGGCGGTTGCTGCTCTACATCGGATCGAGCATCGGCAACTTCGATCCAGGGCAGGCGCGGCAGCTTCTGAGCCGGGTGCGGGCGAGTCTGAGGCCCGGCGATGGATTCCTGCTGGGCGTGGATCTGGTGAAGGAGCGCGCGACGCTGCTGGCCGCCTACGACGATTTTGCGGGAGTGACAGCGGACTTCAATTTGAATTTGCTGGTCCGGCTGAACCGAGAACTGGATGCGGAGTTCATTCTCGACAGCTTTGAGCATCGCGCGGTGTGGAACGAGACGGAGTCGCGCATTGAGATGCACCTGGAGAGCAGGGCGGCGCAGACGGTTTGGGTTGCGGCGCTCGAATTGAAGGTGGAGTTTGCGCAGGGCGAGACCATCCACACAGAGAACAGCTACAAATACGCGCCAGGACAGGCCGAGGCGATGATGGCGGAGGCGGGATTTGCCGCAACCGAGAGCTGGACCGACGAGCGCGGCTGGTTCAATGTGTGCCTGGGCACGGCGATTTAAGACGGGGATCAGTTTTCCGAAATCAATCGGAGACGCGACCTAAACAAAATGGGCCGGCGAACGGACAACCGTTAGCCGGCCGTTTTTTTCGCTGCCTTATTTCGGTGAGTCGATCCTTACCAGCAGTATGTCGTGGCCTTTGATCTCGATAGGCTGATTGTTGGTCAGCATCACGTCCTCGCCGGTCCACAAATTCTTGCCTTTCTCGGGCCCCTTGAGGCCGAGCTGCGTAAGATTCAGATGGAACGGATGATTGGCGACGCGGTCACGGCCTGCGTTGAGCACGGCGATGGCCAGTGCGCCGTTGGAGAGATGGCGGGTCCAGACTTCGACTTCGCCGTCGACATAGGCGCGGGTTCCTTCGCGGCCCAGCTTGTCCTGATCGATGGCGATGACGTCTTTGTTGGTGAGGATGGCCTTGATTTCCGGCTTCATGTTGGGCAGGTCGTTGCCGGCAAGCAGCGGCGCGGCCAGCATGGCCCACATGGAGAAGTGCGTGCGATTCTCAGCCAGCGAGAGCCGGCCGTTGCCCACCTCGAGCATGTCAGGATCGTTCCAGTGACCGGGGCCGGCGTATTTGGCCAGGCCCGCCTGCTGGTTGATGATGCCGTAAATGCTTAGCCAGTTGGCCTGCACGTCGTCGGTGGAGCGCCACAGGTTGCCGCCGATTGCCGGCGCCCACTCCCACGGCGCATCCATTCCGTACTGGCAGAGCGAGTAGACGATCGGCCGTCCGCTTTGCTGGAGAGCCTTGCCCATCTTTGCGTAGGCATCGACCATCTGGCGCATCTGCCCGGTCTCATCGGTGGGAGACTTCTTGGACATGTCCCAACCAAAGCTGCAGTAATCGTACTTGAGGTAGTCGATGCCCCAGGAGGCGTAGAGCTGCGCGTCCTGTACCTCGTGATCGAGCGAAGCGTTAAAGCCGGCGCAGGTTTTGGAGCCTGGGCCGGAGTAGATGCCGAGCTTGAGCCCCCTGGAGTGGACGTAGTCGGCCAGCGCTTTCATATCAGGGAACTTCGCATTGGAAGTCAGCACGCCGTCAGCATTGCGATCGCCTTCCCATGTGTCGTCGATGTTGATGTATACATAGCCGGCATCTTTCATGCCGGTAGCGACCATCTGATCGGCGGCATTGCGGATGTCCTTGTCAGTGACTTTGCCAGCGAAGAAGTTCCAGCTATTCCATCCCATGGGCGGCGTGGCGGCCAGAATGGGAGCTGATTCCGTGGGCACAGACTTGTGGTGCGGCTTGGCGGCCGTGGTCTGGGCCGAGGCAAGCAGCGGAAAGGCAAGAAGAAGAGGCAGGAAAGCAGTGTGAAGCCGCATAGAACGAATCCCCCATGAAAACATTTGCAGCAGAATCTTATCCTGCCGTTGCGCAGGCGTGCAATCGGCTGGAAATCATGCAAGGCAATCGCATTTTGATTTCTGCTTGTCGACAGGAACAGTTTTGAAAGGGCACGGATTTATCCGTGCCAAAAGAGTCGCAAAAACGGACCGGCTTTAGCCGCGGAGGGATGTTCTTGGGATGTAAACCCATCCCTCGGGGCCTAAAGGCTGGATACATTCATCAGCTCACGGCACGGATAAATCCGTGCCCTTCAAAACAGAATCATGCCCGCAATCTGAAATGCGATTGCCCTTGCAATCATGCGCCTTTCACGGATGCCGGTGGAAGGGCTACACCCATTCGCCGTTGCGCATCAGCGGCTCCTCTAGGCCCGTGCTGGTCACTCCGTCGATGTCGAGCTGAGGCGATCCGATCATCCAGTCCACATGGATAAGGCTGTCATTTGCGCCCCGTGCGGCCAGTTCCTCAGGGGTGAGTTTTTCTCCGCCGCGCGTGCAGGACGAGTAAGCCTGGCCCATGGCGATGTGCGAAGCGGCGTTCTCATCGAAGAGCGTGTTCGAGAAGACGATTCCGCTGCTGGCAATGGGCGAGGAGTGCGGCACCAGCGCCACTTCACCCAGATGCCGCGCGCCTTCGTCGGTATCGACCAGCCGCTGGAGCACTTCCTGGCCGCGAGTGGCGCGCGCATCCACAATGCGGCCTTTTTCAAAGCGCACTTGAATGCCTTCGATCATGGTTCCCATGTGCGAGAGTGGCTTGCTGGCCGTGACCGTGCCGTCGACGCGGTCTTTGTGGGGCATGGTGAAGATTTCTTCAGTGGGAATGTTGGGAATGCAATAGTAGCCGTTGCCGGCGTGAGTTCCGCCGCCCAGCCAGAGATGTTCGTCGGCCAGACCAATGCGAAGATCGATGCCGGGACCGCGATACTTGAGCGCCGAATAGCGCTTTTCGTTGAGCCGGTCGGCGTGGAGGTGCAGCGCGGCATCGTGCTGCTTCCAGTTCGAGACGGGGTCGGCGGAATCGATGCGGGAGGCGGCAAAGATGGCGTCCCACAGCTTAGCCAAGGCCACATCGGGCGCTTCGCCGGGGAAGACCACGGCAGCCCAGGCGGGAGTCGCGCTGGAAACGATGGTCCAGTTGATCTGGTGGCGCGTGATGAGCTCGAGAGCCGGCCGGTATGCCTGCGAAAGCGCACGATTTGCGCGGCCTACTCTGTCGGGGTCCTGCTGCGAGAGCAGCGTGGGATTGCCGCCGGCAATGGCCAGCCGCGCGGTTCCGCTCTTGAACGCCGAGGCCATGCCCTCGTAGAGCCAGTTTGCGGCGCGGTCAAAACTCTCGCCGGGCGCGAACTTGTAGCGCGCCAGCGTGGATTCGTCGTCGGTAAAGAGCGTGGTGACCAGCCCGGCTCCGGCGCGATAGGCGTGCTCGGCGATGCGGCGCGCCAGCGGCAGAGTGTCGGTGCTCGCAGTCATCAGCAGTTCCTGTCCAGGCTGAAGACCGAGACCGACTTTGACGGCGACTTCGG
This sequence comes from uncultured Occallatibacter sp., assembly GCA_964481595.1. Classification (GTDB taxonomy): domain Bacteria; phylum Acidobacteriota; class Terriglobia; order Terriglobales; family Acidobacteriaceae; genus Telmatobacter. Next base: position 11,243 of record CAYZVG010000057.1, read on the forward strand.
CGAGGCGGTCGATTCTCTCATCGAGTGTGCGGGGATCGGCGGCTATTGCGGCTTCGGACATGGTGTTTCCTCCGGGGATTTTGCGGGACGCGCGGTTCCGCTCTTTTCAGCTTAAAAGGTTGTCGATCTTCTGCTGTAGCGCGGCTACCTGATTGCGAAGCTCCACCAGCTCGGCTTCAAACTTGTCCATGCGCTCGCCCGAAGCGGAAGCGGCGGGTCTGGATGAATCTTCCGCGGGCAGGCTGGCCAGAATCGCTTCGACCGGCCCAGAGAGCAGATGCGCGTAGCGGGCCTCCTTGGTTCCGGGCAGGCG
>CAYZVG010000058.1:0-11550 GCA_964481595.1 uncultured Occallatibacter sp.
GATGGTCGCCGCGCAGGAAGGCCGCTGCGGCGAGCCATGAATCCGGTTTGCCAGCCGCGCCGCGCTTGAGCGCCATATACGCCACGCACTTGATGTCGTTTGCCGGCTGCATTTTGAGGAAGGCCGCGATGTCGGCGATTGCGCCCATGCCCGGCGTATGAATCAGCTCCGGCTTGCCATCTCCGGTAGGTTCGAGCTCTGTCACAGCGTCGAGCTTCGAGATTGCTTTTTCGATATTGGCCGCATATCCGCACACGGGACAGCTTGCGATCAGATCTTCGCCGGCATCGGTGTAGACCATGAACTCCTGCGACTGCGATCCGCCCATGGAGCCGGAGTCCGCTTCGACGGCGACAAACTTGAGTCCGCAGCGCGAAAAGATTTTGCGGTAAACGGCGTCGTGCAGCTCGAAGCTCTTGTCGAGTCCGGCCTTGTCGATGTCGAACGAGTACGCGTCCTTCATGGTGAACTGGCGCACGCGCAGCAGGCCCGACTTGGGGCGCGGCTCATCGCGGAATTTGGTCTGAATCTGATACCAGATTTGCGGGAGCTGCTTGTAGCTGCGCAACTCGCTGCGGGCGATGGTGGTCATGATCTCTTCATGCGTCATGCCCAGGCACAGCTCCGCGCCCTTGCGGTCTTTCAGGCGAAACATGTTGTCGCCCATGCCGGTCCAGCGGCCGCTCTGCTCCCACGGCTCCTTGGGCAAAAGTGCTGGCAGGTAGAACTCCTGCGCGATCTTGTCCATCTCTTCGCGGACGATGCCAATGATCTTGTTGATGGAGCGCTGCCCTAGAAAGAGATAGCTGTAGATGCCCGCGCCGAGCTGGCGGATGTAGCCGGAGCGGAGCAGGAACTTGTGGCTGGCGACTTCAGCGTCTGCCGGGGCCTCGCGAAGAGTGGGGATAAACAGCTTGGACCAGCGATGCATAGGGATGAGCGCGTACTTTCCCGCCGATCCGGAACATCCATCGGCGCAAGGCAATTTTTCGACAGGTTCTATTCTAAATGTTCAGGTAGTGGGGGCGGTGTGAGATCCTTCCGGCCAGGAAAGGCGGCAAGAATTTCTTGGCCGTTTTAGGGGCCGCCAACGCCCAAACGCAGCCCGCCACAGCCGATCCGGCTCTTAAGGATGTACCAGCAAGCCCTGATGCCCGTGGAGCACGGCGGCAATCTCGACCTCGTTGCCCAGGATTCTGTAGGAGGCAATGTAAGAAGTGCCAGGAATGACCAACTCGCGCGTGCCCGAAACCCGCCCCTCTCGGCCGGACAACGGGAAATTGGCGAGGCGGCCTGCGGCTTCCTTGATTCTTGTTGCTACTTTTCGTGCGGATGCTGGGCTGTCCTTCGCGATATAGCCGCGAATCGACTCAAGGTCTGAAATCGCTGTCGGAGACCATCGAATCTTCATTGTGGCGCCGGCAACTCGTTCTCGTTGCCCCAACTGTCGAGCCACTCCATGACCCGCTCGTTCGAGACACCCTGGCCCGCTTCCAACTCTGCGAGGCCGGCGCGAATGCGCCGATGTTCCGCGCTATCGGACGAGACAAGCGAGATGGTGCCGTCTCCGTTTGCAACCCACTCCACCGGCTCACCGACAGGTAAAGAGGCCTGAGCGACCATTTCAGCGGGAATCTCGACGGTCAGCGTGTTTCCTAGGCGAACGATTCGGGTTGTCATGGGGCAACTCCTTTTGAAATCATAGCGCGAATCGGGCTTGACGGTAGTAGATGGCCGCGAAGATCGTACGCGAAGGACGAATGCCTACTCTGGAATGCGATATGGTTCCAGCAGTTTCTTCATGTCTTCTGAAAGAACTGGATAGTGGTATGGCTTGCCATCAAGCCAAGTCTTCGTCCTCTCTATTTGAGGAAGGACCTTCTTTAGCAAGTCGGCGTGATTGTACATATACCAGGGGCCGTGCCCGCCATCTTTGAAACAGACGTACAGGTCCTCATCCTCATACTTTTTATCGAAGGTCAATCGACCTTTGAGCTGTACCTTGTGGAAAGTTTTGCCGTCGCGGTCTTGCACAATGAAATCGGCTCCGTTCCAATCGTTGCTCAGGCGAATTGTCACAAAGCCAAAATCAGCCAACACACCGGAGACCTTCTGAAAGTTGTAGGCCTCTTGTTGGCGGCTATTGAGATCTTTGTAGGGAACCCTCTCGAAGGTGATGTCCATCTGTTCTCTCCAAACCGTTCTGATCCCTAATCCCTAGTCCCTGCCTCTAGATCAACTCCACGCCCCACAGATCGTGCAGATGTAGCACGCCTTCGACGGTTCCTTCGGGGTCCACCACCACCAGCGAGGTGATCTTCCGCTCCTCCAGAATCGCCAGGGCTGTCGCAGCCAGTTCGCTCGCCGCAGTCGTCCGCGGATGGGCGTTCATCGCTTCGCCGGCCGTGCGGCTCAGCGCCGCGCCGCCTTCGCGTTCCAGCAGCCGCCGCAGGTCGCCGTCGCTGATGACGCCGCGGAGCCGCCCCTGGTCCTGCACCGTGGTCAGCCCCAGCTTCTTCGACGACATCTCGTAGATAACGTCGGTCATGGGCGTGGTGAGCGCGACGACCGGAATCTCTACGCCGGAGTGCATCAGGTCGCGAACGCGCGCCAGACGCTTGCCCAGCTTGCCGCCGGGATGCAGCTCGGCGAAATCTTCCGCGCGAAAGCCCTTGCGCAGGCTCACGGCGATGGCGAGCGCGTCGCCAAGGGCGAGCATGGCGGTAGTGCTGGCGGTGGGCGCAAGGTTGAGCCCGCAGGCCTCGCGCTCAACGCTGCAATCGAGCGCGACATCGCTTGCGGCGGCGAGCGTGGATTGCAGATTGCAGCAGAAGGCGATGAGTGCGTCGCCCTTGCGCTTGAGCGTGGCCAGCAAGCGCAGGATCTCCTCTGTTTCTCCACTCACGGAAAGCGCAACGACCACGTCGCCGGGCATGAGCACGCCCAGATCGCCATGCACCGCCTCGGCCGGATGCAGGAACAGAGCGGGCGAGCCGGTGGAGCTGAGCGTGGCCGCAATCTTCTGCGCGATGATGCCGCTTTTTCCCATGCCAGTGACCACGACGCGGCCATTGCCGTGGCCGCAGGAGAGGATCAGCTCGACGGCGCGCGCAAAGGGCGCGGCCATTGGACCCTCAAGGCGCGAGGCAAGCGCCAGCAGTGCGGCAGCCTCGGTGCGGACCAGTTCGGCCGGCAGAGGGGAACGCGGTTTGCGATCGTTGGGTTCGAGTGGAGTCATCGGATTTTGATAGTAACAGTGTAAGGCCAGTGATCGGCTGTGAGCGGATCATGCGCCGAGGGCATTTCGTCCGGGTTCCTCGTACAATAAAGGTTGAGAGGTCAACTCAATTGAAGCGCAACACACTCGTGCTTTTCGCGGTTCTTGTGATTCTTGCCATCTTTGCGTGGGCGGGCTGGGCCAACTGGGAGTACCGGCGCCAAGCGGCTGAGCGGGCGCTGGCCAATGTGGCGAAGGGCGAACTGGTTCCCGATCCCGCGGGCGGCATACCAAAGTATCTGTCGCCGTTTTTGGGCAAGCCTGCGCCGGCATTCACGCTTGAGAATGTGAACGGGCAAAAGGTGTCGCTCGAGAGCTACAAGGGCAAGGCGCTGCTGATCAATTTTTGGGCAACGTGGTGCGGACCATGCAAGATCGAAACGCCGTGGCTGATCGACCTGCGCAACAAATATGCGGCACAGGGCTTTGAGGTGATCGGCATCTCAACCGAAGGCGAGGACCTGAAGAGCAGCGACAAGGCTGGATTTGCGCGGCAGAGGGCGGCGATTGAGAAGTTCGTTGCGCGGGAGCACGTACCGTATCCGATGCTAATGGATGGCGACAGCTTGAGCGACGCGTATGGCGGACTGGATGCGATGCCGACCTCGTTCTTTGTGGATCGCAAAGGGAATGTGGTTGCCGCGCAGATGGGGCTGACCTCGGCAAGCGATATTGAAGCGAATATCCAGAAGGCGATGGCGAATTAGTATGGCGAGTCAGCAAGTCTGCGAGTCGGCAAGTCTGCGGAGAGGCGCGGGAATGCTGAAGCTATCTGCGACCGGAACGATGCTTGCCGGCTGTGCGTTGGCGCTGTCCGCAGTTGCGGCGCAGGCGCAGTTTATGTCAAACGCGCCACAGAGCCGTGCGGCTGTGAAGACCGATGCGGTGCAGTATCTTTTTCCAGAACAGGTGACGATTGCGGCAGGCAAGGTGAGCCCGGTGGATCTGCATTTCAAAGTAGCGCAGGGGCTGCATGTGAACTCGCACACGCCCAGCGAAGATTATCTGATTCCGACAAGCTTTTCCGTTCCCGAGGATTCAGGCGTGCGGCTGGCGTCGGCGAGTTATCCGGCGGGAACAATGATAACGCTGCCCGCGGACCCGAAGACGAAACTCAACGTGTATACCGGCGAGTTTGCGATACAGGCGCGCATTGTTTCCACGCCGGGCAATCACCTGGTTGAGGCGAAGCTGCGCTACCAGGCCTGCGACCAGATCCAGTGCTTGCCGCCAAAGACAATCACCGTGGCAATTGACGTGATTGGCAAGTGAGAGAGGATACTTGGAGGGAGCAGGGGCCTTCAGGCCCCTGAATGAGGCTCATTGAAAGCGAGGCCTTTAGGCCCGGGTTCAATGTCAGTGCAGGTGGGCAGGCATAGGGTCCAGTAAAGCGCAGGCAGCGGAACTGAAAGGATAAGCCGCCGGTGCTGTCGCAAGTCCCCGCCGCACAGGATTCTCCTCGATATACCGTACACAGCTCTAATATTTCTCTTGTGACGAGATCTGACTTTCGTTGAAGCTGCGTTCCCACACATCGTGCTTGCTTTTCAAGCGGAAGGAGAAGCCTCCCTTGATGAACTGCATTGCCTTTTCCAGTGAAACATCCGGTGCGGGCGTGAGCAAAGCATGAAAATGGTCAGGCATAATGACGAACGCGTGCAAGAGAAACTTTCCTTGATTGCGATAGTTGAGGATGGTTTGTTGGAACAGTTCTGCAGTGGCCGTGACTTGGAAAAGCCGCCGGCGCTGCGCCGTTACAGCGGTGACTAGATACGTGCGAGTTTCTTGTGGTGCGAGCCGCATCTGGGCATGATAAACGAAAGGCCAGCGGCTAAAGCCGCAGTGATTTCAGAAAGAGTTCAGGGGCCTAAAGGCCCCTGCTCCCTCCGATTATTGCCCTGAAATGCCAGGATTGGCCGGTGGCTAGAGGCGCTGTTGCTGCAAGTGCAAATTGAGCGTCCTGAAGGCCCCTGCTCCTTCCGATTTTCCCCTCGGAAATACCTGCCAAATGCGAGCCCTACTTCCCCGCCTTCTTCTCAATCTTGGCCCAGGCGTCTTTGAGCGGGAGGGTGCGGTTGAAGACCAGCTTGCCGGGTGCTGAGTCGGGATCGACGCAGAAGTAGCCTACGCGCTCGAACTGGAAGCGTTCTCCCGCTTGAGCGCCAGTGAGCGACGGCTCCAGCTTTGCGCCAGTGAGCACTTTGAGCGAGTCGGGGTTGAGATTACTGAGCACGTCCTGGCCTTCTTCAACATCGAAGGGATCGGCTTTAGTAAAGAGCTTGTCGTAGATGCGGATTTCGGCCGTGATGGCGTGTGCTGCCGAGACCCAGTGCATGGTCGACTTTACCTTGCGCCCGTCTGGAGAGTTACCGCCGCGGCTCAAGGGATCGTAAGTGCAATGCACCTCGACGACGTTGCCGTCGGCGTCTTTTACCACGCTCTGCGCGGTGATGAAATAAGCATTGCGCAGGCGGACTTCCTTGCCCGGCGACAGGCGATAGTACTTGGGCGGAGGAACCTCGCGGAAGTCGTCCTGCTCAATGTAAATCTCGCGCGAGAAGGGAACTTGGCGCATGCCGGCCGCTGGATCTTCAGGGTTGTTGGCGACTTCGACAAACTCCTGCTTGCCCTCTGGGTAGTTATCGATGACGATCTTGAGCGGGTGCAGGACGGCCATGGCGCGCAGGGAGCGATGGTTCAGGTCGTCGCGCTGGAAGTGCTCGAGCATTTCAATATCGGTGGTGCCGTTAGTGCGTGTTGCGCCGATGGTGGCGCAGAAGGCGCGGATGGCCTCAGGTGTAAAGCCGCGGCGGCGGATGCCGGAGATGGTGGGCATGCGCGGATCGTCCCAGCCGTTGACGCGGTTTTCCTGCACAAGCTGGAGCAGCTTGCGCTTGCTCAGCATGGTGTAAGTCAGGTTGAGGCGGTCGAACTCGAACTGGTGCGAAGGGAAGATGCCAAGATGCTCAATGTACCAGCGGTAGAGCGGCTGGTGATCAGTAAACTCCAGCGTACACATGGAGTGTGTGACGTTCTCGATTGAATCCGACTGGCCGTGGGCGTAGTCGTACATGGGGTAGATGCACCACTGGTCGCCGGTGCGGTGATGCGTGGCGTGGAGGATGCGGTACATGACCGGGTCGCGCATGTTCAGGTTGGGCGAGGCCATGTCGATTTTTGCGCGCAGCACGCGGCTGCCATCGGGGAACTCGCCCTGCTTCATGCGCGTGAACAGATCGAGATTTTCCTCAATCGTCCGGTTGCGGTAAGGGCTGTCCTTGCCGGGCTCGGTAAGGGTGCCGCGGTACTGGCGAATCTCGTCGGCGGTGAGGTCGTCAACGTAGGCTTTGCCGCCCTTGACGAGCAGCACAGCCCACTCGTAGAGCTGGCCAAAGTAGTCTGACGCGTAACAGAGGCGGTCCCACTCAAAGCCGAGCCAGCGCACGTCGTTCATGATGGAGTCGACGTACTCCTGCTCTTCTTTTTCCGGATTTGTGTCGTCGAAGCGCAGGTTGGTTTTGCCACCGAACTCGTCTGCGAGGCCGAAATCAATGCAAATAGCCTTGGCGTGGCCAATGTGCAAGTAGCCGTTGGGCTCGGGAGGAAAGCGCGTCTGGATCGGGGCGTCGCCGTAGGTCTTGTTGCGCACATCCTCGGCGATTTGCTCGCGAAGGAAGTTGGATTGCGTGTGGGCTTCGGTTCCTTGAACGTTTGTGCTTTCAGAATTTGCGTCGGTCATCACGGCGATTCCTTATGGCTTGCAGATCGATTGCTGCAAAAGCGGCTCGGCTTAACCGAGCGATTGAAGATTGGCTTCGGCCTGGCGAATGCGGGCCAGGCATACGTCGCGGCCAAGCACCGCCATGGTTTCAAACAGCGGCGGCGCATTTTTGCGTCCGCAAACGGCCACGCGGATGGGCTGGAAGGCCTGCCCGGCTTTTAACCCAAGCTGCTTGGCTGCCTCACGAAGAGCCTGGTCGAGCGAATCGTGATCGAAGGTGACGCTGGGCAGAACTTCAAGGGCATTCGCAAGGACACGGCGGGCCATTGCCGCATCGCCTTTTTGCGGGATAAGCTCGGCGGGATCATAGGGAGCAAGCTCGGGCAGAAAGAAAAAGTCGGTGGCAGAGATGGCTTCGCGCAGCAGCTTGATGCGCTCGCGGATAAGCGGAGTAACGGCGGCGAGCTTCTCTGGCGATGCGTTATAGGCCGCCTCATTCAGGAAGGGTGCAATGCTACTGCTAAGTTGATCGACAGGCAAGGCGCGGATGTGTTCGGCGTTGAGCCAGACAGCCTTGGGGTCAAAGGGATCTTCCTCAGAAAAATTGACGACGGCGTTGGAGCGGTTCACGCCTTCGAGCGTGAACGCGGCGGTGAGTTCGTCGAGCGTGAGAAACTCGCGGTCGTTTTTGGGCGACCATCCGAGCAGGCAGAGAAAGTTGACGAAGGCCTGCGGCAGAAAGCCGGCATCGCGATAGGTGGTGACGCTCACGACGGGGCCGTGCTTGCGTTTGGAGAGCTTTGCGCCGTCGGGCGCAACCAGCAGCGGAAGATGCGCGAACTGCGGCAGCGGAGCGCCGAGCGCCTCAAAGATGAGCAGATGCTTGAAGGTGTTGGTCAGGTGATCCTGGCCGCGAATGATTTGGGTGATGCGCAGGTCGGCGTCGTCGACGCATGACGCGACGTGGTAGGTGGGCATTCCATCTGACCGCAGCAGGGCAAAGTCCTCGACTTCGTCGGCCGGCTTGGATTGCTCGCCATAAACGGCATCCACGAAGCACAGAATGCGGCCTTCTCCGCGAGGGACGCGATAGCGCAGCGCGAAGGGTTCGCCTGCGGCGGCGCGGCGGTCGCTCTCCTCGCGGGATAGCTCGCTCATGCCGGGGTTGAAGAGCCATGCGCCTTGGGCGTTCGAGGGTTCGTCGCCGGCGGAGTGGGCTGGGGTGAAGTCGCGATAGGCGAGGCCCTTGGCGAAGATAGCTTCAGCCTGTTGGCGATGCAGGGCCAGGCGGTCAGACTGCTTGTACTCCTCGTCCCAGTCCAGTCCCAGCCACTGCAGGCCCTGGAAGATGGACTGCACGCTGGCCTCGGTGTTGCGCTCGACATCGGTGTCGTCGAGGCGAAACACCACGGTGCCGTGGTTGTGGCGGGCGTAGAGCCAATTGAAGATGAAGGTCCGGGCGCTGCCTACATGGAGAAATCCCGTGGGCGAGGGCGCAAAGCGGACACGCGGAGACGCGGCGGCTGAAGACGTGGAATCAGGCATCGTTCGTGGTTTACTTCCCATTCACGATGCTATCGCATGTCACCGGCTCCCGGTTTCACGATTGAGGCGGCTGTGCGACGGTCGCTGTGCCGGGCGACGCCTTCCAATCTGCGAGGGCCAGGAAATAGACCAGAAACAAAGTACCGAGGCAGCACGGCACAAGGTTCAGCAGCGAAAGCTGCGGTGCATACCCGGCTTTCTTGCAGATGAACCAGAACGGAATGACGCCGAGGATAACGGTCGGGAACAAAAAAAAGATGGAGATTACGAGGATGTGCCACGGCTGGAGCAGGTCGCCCATAGAAGCCTCCCGAATGTGCGGTTGATTGGCGGAGCCAGTATAGCTCCGCCGGCGCAGTTTTTCGCGCGGCAAACAACGATGCTCCGCTTCCGGCGAGGCGGACACGCCTACACCGGCAGCAGGTTCGATCGCCGTGTGCGAAAAATCGTTACGACTGCGGCGGAAACGTTGGCGGCGGCACAGGCGGTTGCGGCGGAAAGTACGCCTGCGGCGCCGGAACCACCTTCCACTCGGCGAAGGCCAGCACGTAGAGCAGAATCAGGATGCCGAAGGGAATGAAAGCAAGCAGCGAGAGCCAGGGTGAAAAACCGGCCTTCTTGCAGATGAACCAGATGGGCAGAATGACGACAGCGAGTCCGATCAAAATAAAGAACGGAAGAATCGCCATCATGGTGAGCGCCATGTGCTGAATGGCGGACGTATCGGGTGTGTCTTGAAGCAAAAGCACGAGGTTGAGCATTGAGAGCACTCCAAAGTGAGATGAATTGGATGCAGCCAAGTTACAGCCAAAAGCCGGAATCCGCAATGAAAAACTCGCTGTGCGTATATTCCGCCGTATCCGTCGCGCAATGCCCGGCGCAGCTCACGTTAATGCTGGTTTAATCGCCGCGTTGTTTGCCAGGAAGAACGAATTTGCCAGGGTCGGTCATCATCTCCTGGCGAATCCAATGGATTTGGCGGATGCTCTCGTCGCTGGGAAAGGAATGGTTGAGAGAAGCGGCGCGCTGAATCTTTGCCAGTTCTCGCAAAACGTCAAGCTGCGAGGGGTAATCGTCAAACCGCAGGCCGCCCCAGCCATCCACAAAAAAAGTGTTGAGCATGTCGATCTGGTGCTGGTATTTCACGGGCGGATTCGCTTTGCTCTTCATCTTTTGCGAGCCCAGGTGGCCCTTGTTGCTGATCGTAAGCCCCGGGCCGGAGTTGAGAAAGAGACGGGTTTCCATCGCCGTCAGGTCAGTTGTAATCACGCCGTTTTCAAACCGTGCCACAAGATAGCGCTGCTCGCCGCCGGCATCGGCGACATACTTTCCGCAACGGATGCCGACCTCGATATCTCCATTCAACTGCCCGCGAATCTCAGTAAAGGTGGGTCCAATCTCCTGACTGTATGTGCCGCGAACCCACGTTTGCCGCTTGATGTTTACGTATTGGCTAACCGTGGGTTCGGCCTTCCACAGCCCATGTTCCGGCGAGAATGCTCCGGCATGACGGGCAAGATTAACGACAAACGTCATGGGATGGATCAGCGTTTCAAAAACCATGCCTCCGTTCGCGGTCAGCTCGGTCCAGTAGCGCTGTTCGGATTCTGCGCCTTCGAGAAATTCCAGAGTTATATCCACGAGCTTTCCCAGACGCATCACCAAGCAAGATATCTGCTGGCTTGAAAGATCGTTTTCAATTTCGAGAAGCGGCCGGTAAATGGGATTCAGCGTAAGCAGGTAATTGAGCGAGAGCCCTTTCTCAAGCCAGTAGTAGCTGAAGACGAAGGTGTTGGCGAACAGTTCCTGTGAGGCGCGGCTGCAAATGAGGTCCAGCTCTTCTTCACTGGCGACGATGGGCTTTTCAACGCCCGCGCGGATCGAGCGTTGCGTCATTTGCAGCATGTAAGGCAGGTGGGTTGGGGTGGGGGTGGCGATGATGGCAAAGCGCGAGTGCTTCTCAGTCCAGTTGGAGATTTCGCGGATGACGCGCTGGTTTTCCGCTTCGGACTTTGGCTCACTTGTAAGCACTGACAGGCAACTCTTGATGCCGAGAGAGGCGAGGCTCTTTTCGTCTTCGCTGGTGAGATAAGCGGATGCGACGGCAATCTGCAGGGGGTGGTAGACCGTGAGCAATGCCGGCAGAATGCGATGACGGACAACGTCGCCAAATCCGATCACCGTGATGTTGGGCCGCTTGCGCACGTGCAGAACCGGCAGGATGCGAATCAAGCTGGCAATGACGATCACGATGTAGCTTTGCCCCAATGTGGCCGCACTGAGCGACTGAAACCGTGTGATCGCGGATGCTCCCGCAGACTCCGGGTCGCCGACGTTGAGAATCATCAAGCCCACGCGCAGAAAAGCAAGATCCCATAACAGCGAAAGCAGAAACGTCTGCGTCACAATGACCACGGGCAGCATGATCAGGTATTCGGCTTCATCAAAGAGATTGAGCTTGACTCTCTCGATCAGCGGACGGAAGAGGGCATAGTAAAGCGTCCAGACAATGGACTCGACCAGAAAGATGACAACGACAATGCGGCCGAGAATTTGAAGGAACGGCAGAGAGGGGATGAGAACCGGCGGGCAGGGGAAGTGCAGGCTCCGCACCGCGAGCGAGGCGGCAAAGGAAAGGAGCAATACGGCGATGAGATACAGCTCGGTGTCGGCGGCGTGAAAATCGGGGCGCGGCTTATCTTCTAACGTGGAGGGCAGGGCCGATTCATGGGAGGCCTGCACCTGCTTGTTGCGCTTGCGGACGTGATGCTTGAAGTGCTGTAGCGGAGAAGCCAGGCGCAGCAGAAAGATCGCATGGTAAAGCGCCCAAGCCGCATAACTCCGCCGCGCGCCCCAGGTGTAGGACTCATAGGCGGGAGCGCCGCTGACGTCTTTCGCCCATTCAGTAATGCGATGAAGAAAGCGCTTCAAAATCTGAACCCTCGGCAGGGGCTAGGGTGTATCGACCTATACCAGCGGGCAGCGACGGGAGCCATTTTTTCACAGT
>CAYZVG010000059.1:0-8924 GCA_964481595.1 uncultured Occallatibacter sp.
CGCCCTTGGATGTCATCTTCGGACAGACATCCGCAATGGCCATTGTGCGCGAAAAGTTGGAGCGTGTTGCTGAAACCACGGTTCCCGTCTTGTTGCAGGGCGAAAGCGGTACCGGAAAGGATATTTTTGCAAAACTGCTGCACGCGCACTCCAAGCGTGCCAATGGCGCCTGGGTCAAGGTCACCTGTCCCGCCATTCCCCACGCGCTCATTGAGTCCGAGTTATTCGGCTACGAGAAGGGTGCGTTCACCGGCGCGTACGCAACCAAGCGTGGCCGCGTTGAAATGGCCCACATGGGCACCTTATTTCTCGATGAAGTGGGCGGCCTCGATATGTCCATACAGGCCAAACTGCTGCAGGTTTTGCAGGACGGCGGCTTTATGCGCGTGGGTGCGCAGGAAACTCGTCGCGTGAATACGCGCATTGTCTGCGCTTCAAATCGGAGCCTTCGCGAGCAAACCGAAGAAGGAACCTTCCGCGTCGACTTCTTCTACCGCATCAACGCTGTCACCATCGACCTGCCGCCGCTTCGTCAGCGCACCGCCGATCTGCCCAAGCTCATCGACTACTTCATGGAGCAGAACGCCAAAGCCTATCGCACCGAACCCAGGCCGCTTTCCAGTGACGTGCTGCGCATGATGGAGCACTATAGCTGGCCCGGCAACATCCGCCAGCTTGAAAACCTGCTGCGCAGCTATGTGCTCATCGGCGACGAGGAATCGCTGGCCGCCGACCTGGTGCCCGTCACCAAGAGCCCGCGGCTTCCTGAGATCGATCTCGCTCATCCCATCTCGTTGAAGCAGATTACTAAGGCCGCCACGCGCAACCTTGAGCACGATATCATCATGAAGGTTTTGCAGGCCAACGGCTGGAGCCGCCGCAAGACCGCCAAATGGCTCAACATCAGCTATCGCTCACTGCTCTACAAGCTGCAGGAGGCTGAGGTCCCGGCACTTCCTGCAAGAATCCGCAAGTCCGACGCCCCCAAACCTTCCGAAACACGTCCTTCGTAACCGCTAACGTGAAGTAGCGCAGCCAGGCAGCCTCTTAAACAGTTCAAGCAGATCGTCGGCGACATTCTCCCAGCTGCGTCCCCGCCGCGCTGAAATTGCCTCTGCATCCCACTCGCTCGCAAGCACCGAGTCCAGCGCTTCTGCCAGTCCGGCGGCATCTCGCGGAGCCACAAGCTGCCCGCAGCTCTCGCCCTCGCCGCTTGGCATAATCTCCGGAATCCCGCCCACCTTCGTCGCCACCACCGGCCGTCCGCAAGCCAGCGCTTCCAGCACCACGTTCGGGCATCCTTCCATGTAGCTTGGCAGCGTAACCACGTTCGCCGCCGCCATCCATACCGCTACATCGTCAAAGCCACAACTGGGCAGCGCGTGAACGTACCCCGCCGCATTCCGCGCCGCAATCTCGGCCTCCACCATCGATCTGTCCGGCCCTTCGCCGATCATGTAGACCTGCAAATTGGGATGACGCTCATGAATCGCTGCCGCCGCCTCAACCAGTTCACGCAGTCCCTTGCGTGCGTCCATCCGGCCGATGTAGACAACCGCCTCCACGGCCGCATCGATGCCCAGAGCCTTGCGTGCCTGCTGCCTGTCACGCACGCGAAACACACTCAGATCGCAGCCATTCACAACCGCGTGTGCCTTTTCTGCCGCTGCGCCCATGGCCACTGCCTTCGCGCGCAAGTCCTCGCTCACCGTCAGCAGCAGATCCGTCTCGCGCAGCACTCTCCGTGTATGCAGTTCTGTAATTCTGTCTTCAATCCGGTTAATGTCCGAGCCGATGCTCATCGCCGCCACTGGAACGCGCAGCGCCTTGCCGATCAGCAGTCCCGCATACGCGTCGGGATAGAGAATAAAGCTGAAGATCAGGTCCGGCGCAAACGCGCGCACGTGCGGCAACAGCACACGCGAAACCATCCACCCGTTTACCGGCCGAGAAATCAGCGGCAGGGAAGGGAAGCTGTAGTAGCTCGCCTTCACATCCGGCGGGCTGTACCTCGTGTCGATCGTCTCTTTGCCTGAGCTGCGCGGCTTCAGCAGCGAAGGATACGCTGCGTGTGGTGAAAACACTCGCACATCAGCCTTGCGCGCCAGCACGCGCAGCGTCTGGTAAGCCGAACGTCCCTGCCACGGTTCCGCAGAGCTGGGAAAGTAACGCGTCACCACCGCGATCTTCATCGTGCGTCCTCGCCGGCCTCGCGCCCCGCAATCGCGAACAGCGCTTTCGCGTAACGTTGCGCTATAGGCTTCCGTTCGTACTCCGCAATCTTTGCTTTGTCTGGATCGAACTGCTGCGCCGCCGAATCTCCACGTGCCGCAGCGTCCATAAACATCTTGCTCATCGCTTGCACGTCGCGGCTATTCGCCCACCATCCCGCGCGCAGGTCTTCCAGCAGGCGGCGAATATCGCCGTCCGGATGCACGCACGCCAGTATCGGTTTTCCTGCACCCAGATAGTCGTAAAACTTTGCTGACACGTTCAGCCGGTCGTGCGAAATCAGCAGAACGTAATCCGTGTCGTTCATCGCCTGCAAAGCCTCGCGCTGCGGCATATACCCCTTCAGCTCCACCATCTCGCCCAGGCTCAGCAGCGCCTCGCGGTAGCGCGGGTCCTCAACGTGCCCCACAAATCGGAATATGTAGCGCGCCTTCACTTCGTCCGGCAGCGCATGCAGCGCCTCCACAAACTTCGTCGGTTCGGTCGACGTGTAAATGGTGCCCACGTATGTCACCACAATCTTGCCATCCGCTCTCTCGCCGGGCCTGTTCGACGCAGGCTGTAGCCTCGTTGCATCAAATCCGTTGGGAATGTGCAGGTACTTGCTTTCGCGATCGCCCGGATACCGCGACCGTATCTCGCGCCGCGCCGCTTCAGTTACCGCAACCACGGCGTTTGAGCTGACAATCGCCTCCGCCTCGGCGTCAATCGCAAATGTCCGCGCCCGTTCGCTTGTGCTAAACCCAAAGCTGGCCACTTCGAATGCGGTTGCCAGCCACTCATCGCGAAAATCCAACACGATCTTAAGCTGCGGAAACGTCTTCCTCAGCCGCGGCGCAAGCAGATACGCAGAGTAAGGCGCGCCGGTAATCAACACCAGATCGATCTTTCTTTCGCGCACAATCCTCCGTGCCGCACGCGTCAAAATCGGCAGCCATGTCACCTGCGGATCGGGCAAAAGCGTGTCTTGCAGAATTCGTTTCAGCAATCCGGGTCTGTGTCCCGCTGTGCTCGCCGCGCCTTGCGCCTGAGTCTTTGCCTGCGCTGGTGCGCTGCCGGCCTTTCGCCCCGACAACAGGCTCTTAAGCCACTTCTTCACGCCGAATGGAAGGTCGATGGTGATCGTGCGATGCACCCTCACCTCCTCCGGAATCTCTTTCAGCAGCGCGTAGTCCATGCCAACCGAAGATGGGTTGCGCGTGGTCAGCACGTCAAGCTCGATTCCCTCGGCCGGAAAGTAGCGGGCAAGGCTTGCGGCGCGCAGTGTTCCTACGCCCCCGGCTGGTGGAAATGCGTACACGACGAGCAGAACTTTCAGGGGATTCATGAATGGTTTTACCTTGCGAGGTTGAGTTACTTGGTGGGAACCGTGCAGCCCTCGGTCCGATTTTACCGTAAGCCCACTCGGTTTTCTCCGTCATGCTCCGATTGTCTCAATTGCCTTGCGCTAACGATAGAATTGCTCTATGCGGCAATCTGGATTTGAGCAGTTGCGCAGCTCCGTACTGGGCTTCGGATGCGGGTCGGTGCTGGGGCGCGTTGGCCGTCAAGCCTCGCTCCGCGCCATGAGCGCAGCGTGGGACGCCGGCATCACCCTCTTTGACACCGCACGCAGTTATGGCTTCGGCGGCGCTGAAGCCGTTCTCGGCGAATTCCTGCGCGGTAAGCGCGACCGCGCTGTTATCGCCACTAAATATGGCATTGCGCCCCAAAATCCCGGCGCGCTCAAGCGCATGTTGATTCCTGCCGTCAGAGCTGCTCTTGCGGTTCCTGCCGTGCGCAAGCTCAAGCGCGGCGGCTCTGTCCCTCCCGCCGCCGTGCATGGCGAGTTTTCGGTTGCCGGCCTGCGCGGCTCAATTGAGACCAGCCTGCGCGAGCTTCGTACCGATCGCATCGACATTCTTTTTCTGCATGAGGCTACGCTCGCCGCCATCCATCAGGACGATCTGGTTGCGGGACTTGATGCGTTGGTTCGTGCCGGCAAGGTTCTTCGCGTGGGGCTTTATGGCCAAACGCAGGTCATCGCTGAAGGCCTCGCGCATGGTCCTGCGGTCTTTAGTGCAATGCAGTATGGAGCGGACTACTTCGATCCGGCAGTGCTCGGCCTTGCAGACCTCAATGCTCGCAACGCATTTCTCATCGGCAA
Source organism: uncultured Occallatibacter sp. (assembly GCA_964481595.1). Classification (GTDB taxonomy): domain Bacteria; phylum Acidobacteriota; class Terriglobia; order Terriglobales; family Acidobacteriaceae; genus Telmatobacter. The sequence goes on from CAYZVG010000059.1 coordinate 4,379, forward strand.
TCATCCCTTTGGGAACCCGCAGAGAGTTGCCCGCACCCGCGCAGCCCTGTCTGCCATGGCGCAGGATGAAACCGTCGCTCTGGAACTGCGCGAAAAGCTCAGCGAAGACGGTTGGCCTATGCTTCTCGATGCAATTCTAGGTGTGGTTCTTCAGGGCGCGGGGATTCACGCCCTGGTGTTCTCCACGATGCGCGAAGATCACCTACGCGCCAATGTGAACGCTGTCGAGAACAACAGCTTTACAGCCCAGGAGCTCGCTCTGATCCGGTCCTGCTTGCTCGGCTAATGCGGCGTCTCCGAAGTTCGTTGAAGAGCAACCGCAGATCCTTCGACTCACCACCCCCATACTGAAAGACGCTTGGGGCCCGTTCGCTCAGGATGACAGCAGTTGTTTTGATGTGAACTTCTGGGACGGTGCAATAGCCTCGCGCATCATCGCATGAAATCGCGCGACCCACATCTCAGCCAACATTAAACAGGGTGCCCCATCCATCGCGAAGTTTTATCCGCGATGGGTGGGATAGCACGAAACCAAACCGGTACCCCACATCTCGATTTTGAGATAAGGGAAAGCACGAGAGCGCAGCCTCACAGCCCCCCGCTCTTATGCTCCTCGGCAATGTACGCGCATGCCCGCGCCGTCAGCGCCATAATCGTCAGCGCAGGCCCCACTGTCCCGCTTGAAGGGAAGCAGCTTCCATCCGTCACAAACAGGTTCTTCACGTCCCAGCACTGATTGTTCGCGTTCAGCACCGATTGCGCCGGATCGCTGCCCATGCGGATTCCGCCGCACTCATGGATTGCCGAGCCAACCGCAAGGCTCTTCTTGAACGATTTCTGGAACATGAATCGGCTCAGCCAGTCCGCGTCCGGGAAGACATCTTTCTCGTTCTCCAGCCCTAGCGCCGATCCTGAGAAGATGATCTTGTAGCCGCAGGCCTTCACCATATCCTCAATTGACCGCACCTGTTCGTGCAGCAGTTCATGCTCGTTCTCTGTCAGAGCGCAACGGATGCGCGGCGCGGGAATGCCCCATGCGTCCTTCCGCCACGAGTCAAGGCTGACAAAATTCTCGTAGTAGGGCAGTGTCTCGCCAAAGCCCATAATTCCGAAGATCGTCTGGTTGCCCTCCGGCACAAATCCCCGCCCAATCGCGCCCTGGTAGGCAAAGCCCCGTTTGAACTTTGGATTCGTCACCTTGTCCAGATTCTGGAAGCGTGGAATATAGACGCCTCCCGCCGGGGAGTAGAAGGGATCGGCTGGTGCGGAGTCGTCCTGTTCCCAGCCTTCGTGCCCTGGAATCGTACCGTAGATCTGGCTCGGGCATTGGTCCATAAAGTAGCGGCCCAGGAGCCCGCTTGAGTTGCCCAGCCCTTTCGGGTGCTTCGGCGTGGCGGAGTTCAGCATCAGCCGGATCGACTCAATCGTCGATGCGCAAAGCACCACAACGTCTGCCTGCACCGTCTCGCTTTTCTTCGTCAGCCGGTCAATAAACTCCGCGCCCGTCGCCTTTCCTGAGGCGGGGTCCGTCACAATCCGCTTTACAATCGCATTGTCGCGAATCGTCAGCCGCCCGGTCTTTTGCGCCGCTAATATGGGCAGCGGCACGCGCTTCAGGTTCGGCGCCGCATACCTCCAGGAAATCACCTTCCGGTCGGTCCACGCGGATTCAACCTTGGCTTTGAATTCCTTCTCTACCGCCGTGAGTTTAGGCTGCTTGAAGTATTTCCCGTCGGGAAGGTTGGGTATGTTTTCCGCATCGCCGTAAACTCCCATGAACTCTTCCACGCTGTCATAGTAGGGAGCCAGGTCGGCATACGAAATCGGCCAATCCGCGCCAATGCCATCCCTGCTTGCGGCCTTAAAGTCGTAGTCGGTCATCCGCAGCAGCACGCGGCCGTACAAATGCAGTCGGCCCCCAAGCTGGCGGCCTCTGATCCACAGGTAAAATGCGTCCGACGGCGTCGTATAGGGGTTCTTGAAGTCGTTCACAAACAGATGCTTGAACTGGTCGCTGAAGAACCCGATTCTGGCCTGAATGTACTGCCCCTTCATCACGGCCAAAGCGCGGGCCTTCAGGTTAATGCCCTTCGCCTGCTTTTTCTCGGGGACTTTGAAGTCGTCCTCGGTGATGTTTGGGCCGGCCTCTAACAACAGCACCTCCAGCCCGCGTTCCGTTAGCTCCTTCGCCGCAAAACTGCCCGCTGCCCCTGAGCCGATCACCAACGCGTCGTACCGTTTGCCCTGCATTTGTTCCCTCTATTCTTCTCTTGTGTAATTGTTCCAGGTTTACGCCCCTATGACCGGATCGCGGCCATGGATCAGAGCGTCTGCGGCCTGGTACATCTGCCAGGCACTGGCCCAGTGAAACTCGATGTTGCGGCGGCGGGCTTCTTCCGCCACTGTGCTGAACAGGTTCTTGAGCCCTCTGTCGAGCAGAGGATCTGCGTTCCTCTCTGGCCCGCCATGCGTAAAGAGCTTAATAAAGATATCGTCGCCAATCGTAGGCGCCAAGTCGAACCAAAGCCGCGCCCGCACAGCGTCCGGCATGTCGTAGAGCGCAATCTCCCCGGTCTCTAAGCGTGGCCGCAGTCTGTGCGCGTACCGCAGACCCAGCGGCCCTGGAATCATCAGCAGGTCGCCCCGCCTGCCGCCGTTCGGCCTTGCATCCACTCCCCGGTCGAACGACCGCGGCCGGTTGTCCGCATTGTTCGTGCACCAGTAGATCCGATTGATCACCCGGGACTGAGCCGGCGAGGGAACTGCCGGCATGGTGAAGTCCGCATAGCAGCCCAGGTCGCGCAACAGCGCAATCTCCCCGTTGAGCCCGCAAAACTGTCCGTCGGGCCGCGAATTATCCAGCGCCCAGTTTCCGTGGATGAACCCAAACACGGTGCGGCCCTCGCGCTTGCGCAGCAGGCCGTGGTCGTCCGTAAGCCGCGAGCAAAACTCCGACACTTTTTGGATAAAGGTCTCGCGCCGCTCATTCTGGTGGTGCAGGTGAACCTCAACATCTCCCACTCCCAGCCTGACCATCTCCGCAATCCCATCCAGCAGATCGCGCCGATACTCCTCCTGCGGGTAGAAAAAGCTGTACTGCGGCCGCTGTCCCTGCGCGTCGCGGGGAGCGTCGTCGGCGATCCGCGGCCACCGGTCGCGCCACTTCGCAACCCGGCCAAGCGCCGCTTCAACCGTGGCTCCGCCGCCCATAGGCTCGTAGTGGTCGGTAATGGCAACCCATGGGCGCTTGGGCTTTGTTGGCCGGATGCTGGCTCGTAGGCGGTCTTTCAAATACGGAAGAAGCCAAAGTTCGGCATGTCGAGGAAGATTCATTCAGTCGGTCGCTGTTCGTGCGTTCTTTCTGCTTATCTACAAGGAGCGTTCCCAAAACGCCCTGTTCAGAATATCCTGCGCGCTTCCCATGCCCAATTAAAAAGTTTTCTTGGGCGCTCCGCTGCGTCCGCAATCCGAAACTGATGCGCGTTTGCCCAGTCGTTGCTTGCCTCAGCCCCAAAAAGCTGAGTGGCGACCCACCATCTTGTCTCCCGTAGGTTAACAAAACGTCGCTGCTATCAGAATGTGCCTTCCGCGTGCTCAAGTCAGTTACACATTTGTTGGTCCCCATAGCACTTCCGTTACCGTTTGTGAGACGTTTATTTCAGTGCATTTACAAACCACCTTGCTATAATCTGGCTCTAATGATCGCGGCTCCGCCTCCAAGTGACAAACGAGAGCTTTTGGCTCGCTGCTTAAACCGCAGCGGTGCCGTATCATTCCTCGCGTCGCTTCCCCCCCGCGATTCGCTCCTGGTGTTCACCTATCATCGTATCGGCTACGCCGGCTCAGATCCCTGGGACCCTCACGTCATCTCGGCAACCGCCGAGGAATTCGACGATCAGATCTCCTTCCTCAAGCGGACATGTTCCCTGGTGACTCTGGATGAAGCCCTGGCCTTCATCGATGGCACTGACAAGTCCAGGTCACCGCGCTGCCGTGCCCTTGTCACCTTCGACGACGGCTATTTGGATAATTACCAGCTCGCGTACCCCATCTTGCGCTCCCATGGCGTGCAAGGCCTCTTCTTCCTCTGCTCAAACCTGGTAGGCTCCGGCTTCATTCCCTGGTGGGACCACATCGCATACCTGGTGAAAAGCGGCTCGCGAACGCAATTCTCGCTGGATTATCCAATTTCGCTCAAAGTGGATATCGTTGCGGACGGCATCGAAGGGAGCCTACGCAGAATTAATAGCCTCTACAAGACCTTCTCCAGCGTCGATACCGGTAGATTTCTAGCCGAGCTCAAGGAAGCGGTCGGCGGCCATGAACCGCCCGCGGTCAATCGCCGCTATCTCAACTGGGCCGAGGCCCGCGAGATGCTCGCTGGCGGAATGGAGTTCGGAGCCCATACCCAGAATCATCCCATGCTCAGCAAGCTCAGCCCGGAAGATCAGTTTACTGAGATTTCCCAGTCGCGTTCCACTATCGCTCAACAGCTCAGCGCCAGGGTTGAAACCATGGCCTATCCCTTCGGCATCAGGGCCGCCTT
>CAYZVG010000059.1:9024-11520 GCA_964481595.1 uncultured Occallatibacter sp.
ATTTATGCTGAACAAGACCGCGTTTTCCCTTGAGAGTGTCCAGAATGGGATTTGTCCTCAGCATCCTTTATCTTGTTGTTACGTATCTGTCGCCCGCCGCCATTCTGGGACCGCTCGCGCAGTACCGCGTTGAGATGATTCTGGCAGTCCTGATTCTGGTGGTCTCGCTGCCCAGACTTATCGGCTCGTTTGTTCTAAAAGCACCGCAAACACTTGCGCTCGTCGGCATGGTCGTTGCCGTCTTTCTTTCCATCCTCTCCGGCCTGCACTGGCTCACTGGCGCGTTTCAGGCCTGTGCCGATTTTCTGCCTAGCGTGTATGCCTATTTCATCGTCGTTCTGCATTGCACCACCAAGCGCAGACTCAAGATCATGGCTCTCATGCTGCTCTTCGTCTGCCTCTTTGTCCTGGCCCACGGAGCATTCGATCTCCTTCATGGAATCCCCGATGGAGGCCCGCCCCTCTCGCAGGACACCGGCAGAGTCGATCTCGTCCGCTGGAACGCCGAACATCCCTATCTCTTCGCCATGGCCAGCGACGACGGCAACTGGTTCTACCGGCTCCGCGGCCTGGGAACCGTAAACGACCCCAATGATTTTGGCCAGTTGGTCGTCATCGCAATTCCGCTCATGTTCTTCTTCTGGGTGCCGAAAAAAGCCGGCAGAAACTTCTTGTTCGTTCTTCTGCCCGTCTCCATCCTGCTTGTCACTGTCTTTCTTACTCACTCGCGTGGCGCGCTCATGGCGTTAACCGTCATGGCTGTCTTAACCGCTCGCCGCCGCATTGGCCTTGTTCCTGCCGCTGTGCTGGCCGGCTGCGTCTTCGTCGGCGCAATCGCCCTGCAGTTCACAGGTGGCCGCGCCATCTCCGCCTCCGCCGGTGAAGACCGCACCTCTCTCTGGGGCGAAGGTTTAGCGGTCCTCAAAACCCATCCGGTCTTTGGCGTCGGCTTCAATCAGCTCCCCGACTACACTGACAACCACCTTACCGCGCATAACTCCGTCATCGTCTGCGCCTCTGAATTGGGAATGTTTGGCCTCTACTTCTGGTCTCTCTTTCTTCTCCCCACCATGAGAGACGTCGTCGTCATCGCATCCCCTGAGCGCGTCAGCGAGGGCGAGCCAATTGTTCGCGAGCAGCCTCAGCTACCCGGTCCGCTCAAGAAATTCGAGACGCTCGAACCGGACGAAATCAATAGCATGGCGCGCTTGCTGTTGCTCTCCATGGCCGGCTTTCTCGTCACCGGCTGGTTCCTTTCCCGCGCTTTTGCCCTCACGCTGTTTCTCATGGGCGGAATGGTCGAAGTCGTTTACCAGATGGCCCTCGAACGCGGCATGACCATCCCCCGCATGAGATATCTCCGTGTCCTCATCTATTCCGGCGGGCTGGCCGTTGTTTTTGTCGTCGTCATGTACCTCTTGGTGCGAGCACTTAACCTGGCGCACTAGCTCGCTCACCGCATCGGGTCACACCAAACAAGGGTGACCATAACCCAATCAACCAAAGACCTGGGCGCCCCAGGTCCCGCTTTTGGGGCCTGGGATAGCAAGAAGCCAGATGCCCTGATTCCGACTAGATATTGAAGCGGTGCCCCGTCCTTTCACCGCCTTATCGCGAAAGGGTGGGAAAGCACAGAACCACACGAAGCGCATGAAAATTGCACACGTAGTCGACAGCATGGAGGTGGGTGGCGCTGAGACGCTTGTGGCGCAGCTCTGCCGCTTGCAGCGCGCGCAGGGCCACCACCCCAGCATCTTTGCCGTCGGTCCTCTCGGCGCGCTCGGCCAGCGCATGGTCGATGAAGGCTTCACCGTGCGCTCCGACATCGGCAGCCACCTGTCCGATTCCGCGCGCAACTTCTACCGGCTCTTCAAACAGCTCAAGCCCGATGCCGTGCATCTGCATAACCCCACGCCCACCATCTACGCGGCAGCCGCAGCCAGGCTCGCGGGCGCAGCCGCCATCGTCTCTACCCGCCACAGCCTGATCGCGCCCCCTCACGACCGCGTCATGGAACTCAAGTACGCCATCGCCGCCCGCTTCTGCAACTCGGTCGTCGGCATCTGCGACGCCACGGCGAATAATCTGCGCAGCCTGCACACTGTGCCGCGCAAAAAAATCCTCCGCATCTACAACGGTGCTGTTCCTCTCGAGCGGACCGCGCCGGAAAAGCTGCCGCAAAAGTCAGGCTTCACGCTCGTCTTCGTTGGCCGCATCGAGCCAGTCAAGAACCACGCTCTGCTGCTCAATGCCTTTCGCGCCGCGCTCAACTCTGTTCCCTATCTCCGCCTCTGGATGGTGGGCGACGGAAGCGAACGCGCGCGCATGGAGTCTCTCGCCGCGGAGTTGGGGATTGCGGCGCAGGTCACCTTCTGGGGTCAGCAACTCGATGTCGCGCCGTACTTCTCCGCGGCCGATCTGTTCATTATGTCGTCTGTCTCCGAGGGACTGCCCATGTCCCTCCTTCAGGCCTTTTCTATCGGCCTACCCGCCGTC
>CAYZVG010000060.1:0-11433 GCA_964481595.1 uncultured Occallatibacter sp.
CTGTGGCATCGGGAAGATCTTCCGTTGTCTGGTTCACCCACTCGTGTATATGAAGGTCAACCGTCTCATTTGGCTGGAACCCGGTGCCGCTCATATCCACCGTCGTGCCGGGTGCATACTCGAGGTTCTGTGTGGAAACAGTGGGGAACGAATAGAGTTCGGCCGTGCTGGCGGCATCGCCCGTTCCCCCGGCAGCCAGAAGCGAGCCCAGTCCGGCCGGAGCGCCAAAACCGCCATCCTGATTATCAAGAGAATCGGGTGCCGCAAGAAATGCTCCTGCAGCACTGTTCGCCCATGGCTCCAGCAAATCCACTTTGGAGCCGCCGGTGCCGCCCATTGCCAGGATGCTACCGTTTTTCGGCAGCAGCACCGCAAAGTGATGACTGCGCGGCGTACCGCCGCTCACTACCTTGATCGTGTTGGTCCACTGGCTGAAGAGCTCAGCCGTTCCCTGATCGTTGTTCCCATCGTTTCCGCCGATTATGGCCACGCCGTCATACGTGGTGGTCGCAGTGGCGTAGTCGCGGGCAGAGGACATCGTGGGACCGGCCGCAATGGTTCCGGTCATCGTGCTGGTGCTATAGGTAAAGATCTCAGTCGAAGCCAGCACAGCGCCGTTAATGTCGGTGCCGCCCGCAATAAGGACCCGGCCATCCGGCGTAGCAGCTGCTACGGCGTTGGTGCGCGCCGTCAGCAGCGAGCTGATCGGCGTGAAAGTCTGACTGGCCGTATTGAAGAGTACGATCGAATTGACAACATTGGCCGTGCCGATGCCGCCGGCGATCAGGACGTTGCCGTCTGAGAGCAGGACCATGGTCTGACCGGCCAGGCCAGTACTCATTGAATTCGGCACAGCCGTCCATTTCTGGCTGCTTGGGTTGAAAATTTCCGCGGAATCGCTGTAGCCACCACCCGTGGTCAGTCCGCCTGTTACGAGAACGTCGCCACTTATCAAGACGACAGCAGCGTGATTTGCCCTGGGCACATTCATCGCAGGCAAGGCCGTGAAGGCCCCAGTCTCGGGGTCGTACACTTCAGCCGTCGCTTGTGGAATTCCACTGTTGTCGGAACCACCCGTAATCAGCACCCGTCCGTCGGTGAGCAAAACCGCGGCCGCGCCAGAGCGAGCCTGGGTCATTTGGCCCAATGAAGACCATTTGTTCGATGACTGGGCTTGGCTTACCCCTTGAGAGGCAAACACTCCATAAATCAGCAGGCCTAAGATCGCCACAAATCTCGCTACGCGGTTCATAGCTTACTCCCTTGAGAACGGCGAAACAATTCCGCACAGCCGCTGCTCTCATCAACGCGGCAGGCAGTGAAGGTGCTTATAGCGATCGGAAGTTTCCTTATTCGATTCGCTTGAGACGTTCGACAGTTCGGTATAGAAATGCATCGTTGCCGCAAAACCACTTGGCCGTTGACTTGGCCGAGTTGCTTTGCCGGGCGCGATTCGAATCACAATGCCCTCTCCATGCAATTCCAGCGGACGGTCGCTTTCGTTGTGTTGAGCGATGCGAATCGTCGTTTGAATGCGCACGCCCTTTGGCGGACACTTCCTTGCGACGATCATCACACCGCCACTGCTGATATCCAGCGTCATGCCGTGACCGGCCTGAACCGATCCGCTTGGAGCAAGCCACCAAAAGTCCACGGGGTTGGACAGTCTATAACGTAGTGTGTACCGCTTCTCCAGATCGGGCATACAAAACAGACCTCATCATTGTTACGGGGTCATTGAAGCTAAGAGAAAACTAACAATGAGTCTGCAGCGTAGAACACTTCAGCCGCAGGAACAATGAGAGCAACTGCTCAGGTACAGATGTCTTCTGTCGATGGTCAGCTAATAGGTACACTCACGAGTTTTATCTGGTATTTTCGTCTCTATTAAGGGCAGCGAACACCTTGTGGAGTTCTTTTCTTGAGTTCGAGCAGGCGGCTTTCGTTGGGAAGGAACTTGCGGCGGTAGAGCGTGATGATCGCGCCAAACCTGGCGTCGGCCTTTTCGCCGGCGGTTCCGGAGTTGATCTGTGAGACAGTCAACTCGATCGCTTTGCGGACGTCGGCTTCTTTGGGATACTCGGTTCCCTGCAAGGTCATGCTGCGCTGGAATCGCTTTCCGTTCAGCCATTCGGAGAAGCGAACCTCCCAGGCATAGCCCTTGGCCTTGCGCACCTTCCTGATGCTACCCTATTGGTAATTCGATCTTTTCGTCCTCACGTCTGGCACCTTATGAGCTCACTTGGGTTATCGGCCTCAACGCGATTTGAGTTGCCGTGAAGAACTGTGAGGGAACAGACTTTCAACAGCCTGCAAGCCATTCATTCTAAATGTGGCCCCGTAGCTCAGATGGATAGAGCAGCAGTTTCCTAAACTGCGTGTCGGCTGTTCGAATCAGCCCGGGGTCACCAGACTTCCCTTCCCAAACGTTCTAACGAACTAATCCGCTGCGGCAGATACAGCGGATGATTTTGACTTCTCTGTCGTTTACAGCTATAAAAGTTGATGTCATGGAAACTCGTTCCATGGCATCATCGCAGCTCGCCCGCATAGTCGAGCCGCATAATCCATTACTGCAATCGCAAGGATGCTCGGGAAGGCGGTGAAATTCCGCCACTGCCCCGCAACTGTGAACGCGCCCGCTCCCCGTTCCGTCGATTCTGTTACCGGATATGGGGAGGGATTTCAGTCAGGGTTTATCACTTATCAAGTGAAGAACCCGAGAGACCACTGGAGTAAGGCCACGTGGCCTTGCTTTGGGAAGGTGGCTGAAAGCGCGCAAGTCAGGAGACCGGTCCTAGCGCAGCCAACCGCTTGCACGTTCCGAGGGGAACGAAGGAGCTTTTATGTCTGTCGCCTCATTCCTGCATCTATCCGTGCGCAACGTCGCGCAATTTCTAGCTATCACAACGCTCTTGCTACTTGCCGGCGCCAACGCGCGGGCAGCATCTATCCGCGGAAGCGTCACCGACGCCACGGGCGCTAAAGTCACTGGCGCAACGGTGAGCCTGTTCAGCAACGGACAAGTAGTTGCGTCTGCTGTTTCCACCGCCGACGGCAGCTTTGAGATTCTCACCGGCGCCAACGGCCGCTACTTCCTGGTTGTCTCCGCCAAAAGTTTCCGTCAGTTGCAGACACCGGATTTCTACGCCGGCCAGTTCGACGCCGTCGAGCGCAAGATTGTTCTCGAGCCCGAGTGGGTACACGAGTCGATTGTTGTAACAGCCACCGGCACGCCGACCCCACAGCCGCAAACCAGCGCAGCAACCACGGTTCTTGACCAGCAGGATTTGTCATTGCGGACCGACATGGTGAGCACGCTGCGCCTGATGCCCGGCGTCAGTGTTGTTCAGTCAGGTGAGCGCGGTGGCCAGACTTCGCTGTTCGTCCGCGGAGGCGATTCCGACGACAACAAGATCCTGCTTGACGGCGTAGACGTGGGCGATCTCGGCAATCAGTTTGATTTTGGAGCTTTTTCTCCTGCGGTTGTTGAAAGCGCTGAAGTATATCGCGGCCCCAACTCAAACCTGTTTGGCTCGGGAGCAATGGCAAGCGTCGTCAGCCTCACTACACCCCACGGAACCACCAGTTTCCCATCCTTCCAGATTCAGGGCGACGGCGGCAGCTTCAATACTTCAAGCGAGAAGATTCAGGTGGCGGGCGCGCACAACAAGCTCGATTATCTGGGTGCGTTCAACTGGCTGCAGACTTCCAATTCCCTTCCTGATGACGAGCACCACGTGGGCACAAGCACGGCAAACATTGGCTGGCAACCCTTTGGCAATACAGTGATCCGCGGCACAATTCACTATGGAGTGACCGGAACCGGCGTTCCCAATGCTTGGGATTTCTACAATATTGCCGACAACGCAACCGAGAAGGATCAAGACGTTTTCGCCACCGGCTCAGTAGGCAACCAGACGACGCCCTGGTTCCACAACGATGTTCGTTACGGCTTGACGCGCAAACGTGAGCAGTACCACTTGTGGCAGCCCTCGGGAAGCTACCAGGCCTACAGCAACTACTGCTATGGGCCGGCCTATCTGGGCAATAGCGTCACCATCAACGGAGCCAATGGCTACTCAGCCACCGGCCAGGCTGTGATTGACTGCGCCAGCAGCGCACCGGGCCACTCGCAGAATGTTTCCAACCGCGACCAAGCCATTTATCGCGGCGACCTGACGATCACTCCGCATTTTGCGGGCCTTATCGGTTTTCAATATGAGAACGAGCGTGGCGCCGAACCTGGCAGCCTTTACTATCCACCCGTCAAACGCAACAACTACGATTACATCGCCGCCATGCATGGCGACTTCAAAGATCGCTTGTTCTATACGCTGGGCGGTAGCATCGAGCATTACTCGCTGTTCGGCCTGCACACGTCGCCGCGCGCCGGCGTATCGTTCTTTGCGCTGCGGCCACGCAGCGGCGTCTTCAGCGGGACGAGGATTCTGTTCAACTTTGGCGATGCGGTGCGCGAACCCAAGCTCGCCGACCAGGACTACTCTCTCTACACATTTCTCGAGGAGAACGGCGGTCAGTCTACCATTCAGCAGTTGGGAATCGGCCAGCTCTCGGCGCCAGTGGTACGCACCTACGAAGGCGGCCTCGAACAATCGTTCCTGAGCGAACACATTCTGTTCAAGGCGAGCTACTTCCACAACCAGTTCGGAAGAGAGATCGAATACGTCGGCCTCGATCTGATTCCCGAATTGCTGCCTAACTTGAGCAGCGCGCAGCAGCAGCAACTGGAAGCGGTGCTGCAGTCAAATTATGCATACGAGCTCACCATCAACTCCGAAGCATTTCGCGCCCAGGGCATTGAGGCCAACGTCGAAAGCGGCATCGGCAAGAGTCTGTTCTTCCGCGGCGGTTATACCTATCTTGATGCGGTGGTGCAGCGGTCATTCACTAACGATGACGTGTCTCTGCTCGGTCCAATCCCCACATTCACCAACGGAATTCCCATTGGCCCCTATTCTCCGCTTGAAGGAGCCCGACCCTTCCGCCGCGCGCCTCACACGGGATTCTTCACGGCCACATGGTCACAGAAGAAAATCACCGCGATGTTCACTTCGGCATTTGCCAGCCGCAGCGACGACTCAACGTATCTCGAAGGCGCGGACGCGAACGGCGGCAACAGTCTGCTGTTACCCAATCGCAATCTCGATCACGGCTACGCCAAGCTGGACATCGGCGGCAGCTACCAGTTGCTTCCCTGGCTCAGTGTTTATGCGCAAGCAGAAAACCTGCTCGACCAGCAGCAAATCGCGCCCATCGGTTATCCGAGTCTGCCCACCAGCGCTCGTGCCGGACTGCGCGTGGACTGGGGTCTTCAGCGTCAGCGTTAGCGCTAAAGTTACAACATAGCTGCCCGCAGAGGAATTCCTGGCCCTTGCCCGTCTCGATTGAATGGCAAGACTCCGGGTCTTCGTTTGCGGGCACTTCCGCGTCTACGCCGCTTCAGGCATGTCTTTTTCCTTCCGCGAAACGTTTATTCGAGCCGAACGAGTTTTAAAGTAACGATACATTCATACTTTTCAACGGGTTTGCTTAGTATTCTCTATTTCGCAGGAACAGAAAGTTTTCGCTTGGAAATTCTTCCGCACTGTTGGAGACTAGGCACATCGGGCCCGTTTCCCACGCGGGATTTTGTTCACTTGTCTGTGCAATTTTTAAATGCACGGTACATCTGGCAGTTCAGTACAGGCTTTTCAGTCCCAACTCAATCGTTGAAACAGCAGACCGGTCTCCTCTTCATCCTCAAACAAGGAGGTTTGGCCCCGTCAGCTTAAGCGCTTAAGGCTACGCTTTTACCTGCACAAAGCGAATAGCCAACGAAGCACCCAAAACGGCCTTTGACGTAACGGTAAATCACAAAACAAGCCAAATACTTGGCGAGGAGAGCTATGACACGACGTTATTGCAAGTGCATCTCCATGCGCATCGTTCTCATATTGGCAGTGCTTGCGTTTGCATTGCCTGCCCTGGCGCAACAGACTCTAGGATCGCTCAACGGGACAGTGCTTGACCCCACCGGCGCCGCAATTCCTGGCGCGAGCGTGACGGTGACAGACGCTGCAATCAATGTCACCCAGTCAACGACCACCCAGCGAACTGGTTTTTACCAGATATTCAACTTGCCGATCGGGTTGTATACCGTCACCGTTGCACAGTCTGGATTCGAGAAGACTCAGCTTTCCGGGATACCTGTGCATGAGGCACAGGCAACCACGGCGAACGTCACTCTCAAAATCGGCCAAACATCCGAGTCCGTTGAAGTCGTCGCCAATCCGATGCTCAACGCCACCGATGCCACCAATGGCTTCAGCATGGACTCGCAGCAAATTGCCGCTACACCGCTGGCGACGGGCAGCTTTACGCAGTTGGCCGTCCTCTCTCCTGGCACAAATGCCGAGTTGCTCAGCGGTCTTAACTCCAACTCCGGGCTTGGCAACCAGAACATCCAGGCCAACGGCCAGCGCGCTACATCCAATACCATGCAGGTGAACGGCGTCGATGTCACCAACATCTTCACCGGCATGACTTCGAGCGGCCTCACCTCGCAGCGTTTCAATTTCAACATTGGTGCCGGCAGCACCTCCGCGTCATCTTCAGCCGGCTCGGCATCGGTCGGCGGCGCATCGCTCGAGGGCGCATCGCCCTACGGTTCGGTGGGAAACAGCCTTCCCTCGCCCCCGCCTGAGACCATCGCCGAATTGCGCGTGAACACCTCAATGTACGATGCGCAGCAGGGCGCAACCGCGGGCGCACAGATTGACGTAAATACGAAAACCGGCACGAACGATCTGCACGGGCAGGCCTACGGGAATTTTGCCAACAACGATTGGAACGCCAGTCCGTATTTCTTCAAGCAGCAATACCTGCTCAGCCAGCAAGGCGTGGGCGCTTTCCCGCAAGCTCTTGAAAATCCCTATCTGAACCGCTGGACTCTCGGCGGAACTTTGGGCGGACCTGTCCTCAAGGACAAGGTTTTCTTCTTCGCTGCCTATCAGCACCTGTCGAGCACCGACCAGGCAACCGGCCTCTCGCAGCTCACTGTTCCCACCGGGCTCACCGACGACCGGTCAGCCGCCGGTCTCGATGCCGCAGCGGTAAGCTGGGCGGGTGGCGGCACATACAGCAAAGCAATCGATCCGATAGCCAATGCATTGATGAATGCCAAGCTCCCTGACGGCTCTTTCCTGGTGCCCTCCGCACAGAGCTCCTCTCCCTACGTGTATGGCGTTCCCAATGTCACGCTCATCGGCAACTCGGTGATGACCTCGGACCAGGCCAATGCGGCTATCGATTGGAACGTTAGCAGCAAGGACCGGCTTTCAACCAAGTACTACTACCAAAACGATCCTGTAACACTGCCTTACTCGTTCTCGCAAACCGGCGGCTTCCCGGTTACGCAAAACAACGCTTCCCAGGTTGTGGCAATCGATAACACCATTCCGATCACTTCCCATTTCAACTGGGAACAGAGGCTGGGGCTCTTCCGCCAGTCGTCCTACAGCTACTTCAACCAGACGCTGAGCAATCCCAACGGCAATGCGAATTTCGGCATGAACTCTTCAACGGTGCTTCCCAGCGCGGGTAAAGGCCCCTTCTTCCAAAACACGCTCCCCGGCTTACTGCTGAAGGGCTTCCCTTCAAGCCAGCTTGATTCACCGGGCGTAAAAATGGGCCCCTACAGCTCGTTCGCCGACATGGGCTTTTATCAAAACCGGCTCAATCCCTCAACGAACGTCATTTGGGTCAAAGGGAATCACACCCTGGTGGCTGGCGGCGGCTACAGCTACACGCAGCTGAATATCGAGAACAACCGCAACGGAATCGAACAGATTCAAACGAAGAACTTTGAGTCCTTCCTGCAGGGAGCGGCCAAAAGCTCAAACGTCCTCGAATCCATCGACCCTTCGACCGGAAAGAACAACGCCAACCGCTACTACCGCACAAACGAGATCGAAGCGTATCTGCAAGACAAATGGCAGGTCTTGCCGAACTTCAGCTTCACTCTCGGCGTGCGCTATGACCTTCACGGCGGCATGACCGAGAAATACGGCAACTTCTTCAACTTCGATCCCAAGCTGTACAGCGTAACCGGCACAACCGCGGCTGCCAATACGAACTGGGTCGTCAACAACGCCGGGTTCATCATCGCCGGCAACAACAAAGAGAGTCCGACCCCCGGCGTCAGCAATTCAACGCTCACCGGCCGTCAGTGGGGCATCTCTCCGCGCGTCGGTTTTGCATGGTCGCCCAATCGCGACCACGGCAGCATTGTTGTCCGCGGCGCGGGCGGCATGTACTACGACCGCGGCGAATACTTCACCTATCTTTCGCAGCCGGCAGGTTCGGGCTACGGCGGTCCTTTTGGAGTTACGGAGTCGGCCCCTCTCGTCAGCTATGTGACCGGACTTGGCAGCACGCTTGAAGATCCCATCGGATCGGCTTTCGGTGCTACCTATGTGCCTCCCAGCGCAAATCCAAGCTCAATTAACGCAGCGCTGCAGAACACGCTCAACCTGATGACCGGCTCGCCGGCCACCGGCAACAAATATGCGAAATTCGGCCCCAATTGCGGAGGCGTGCAAAGCCAGGAGGGCTACCAGCTTTGCCCGGACGCGCTCAACTTTGGAACTTATGATCGAACCAACACACTGCCCTACACCATCAATTACTCACTCGACGTGCAGTGGCAGCCGACGCCCGATCTCGCCATTGACCTTGGCTACGTCGGCAACCGGGGACGTCATGCCGTGGTGCCCATTCCATTCAATGCTCCCGGCATCGCCACAACCACAAACTCCATCTGGGGGCAGACCGCCTCGTACGGGTTCGAAGTGCTGAACCAGAATAAGTGCGGCTCGGTCTACTGCGACTACGCTCCCATCGCCGGCGAGCCATGGAATACCGAAGACGGCGGCAACACCGACTTCCGTACTCCGTACATCGGCTTCAGCCCCAACGCCTCGTTCTACAAGACTGCCGGCAACTCGGCCTACGACGCGCTTCAGGCCCACATCGACAAGCGCCTCTCTCACAATTACATGGTTGGCGCCAGCTACACCTGGAGCCATACCCTCGACGAACAGAGCGACCTGGGCTTGTTCTTCACTGGCGACAATCCCAGCAACCTTCGCAACTCCTGGGCCTCGTCTGACTTTGACCGCACCAACGTATTTACCGCTTACTTTCAGGCGACGATTCCCAAAACAGCCAAGGACAACTCTCTAGCCGCACGGTTCGTGAATGACTGGGACCTTAACGGCACCGTGATCGCGCAGAGTGGCGAACCCTACTCGCTCTATGAGTTCTACGGCGCAGTGGGCAGCATCTTCTTTGGCGATTACCCAACCCTGATGAACCCGATTCTCGGCGTCAAGGATCCGGCCAATCCGAAACGGGCCATGACCGGCAATAAAGGCAACACGCGCGGCACCGGCGGCGCTTACATTCCGGCGATCGATCCCTCTCAGATCTCAATCAACTACCTCCAGCCCGGCCAGGACGGCATCCCCGTCTCCACCGGCACAGACCCGCAGGACATTTACGAAACCGACTTTGCTCCTCCGCAGCGCAACATCTTCCGCCAGTCTCCGCAAACTCAAATCAACCTGTCGCTGCGCAAGCAGATTCACTTCAGTGAGAGGCTGTCGGCGCAGTACGAGTTCAGCGTCTTCAATATCACCAACACCGCCAGCCTAGACGTACCGATGAACCAGGGTCAGATCAGGCAGAACTCTTCCTGCTCTACGACCGCCGTGCAGGCTGCCATTACAAGCGATTCAAACTGCCAGCCAGGAACTTACTACTACGTCAATTACGGACAGGTCGTCACCAGCCCCAACCTGGTCGATCAACAAACCGCATTGGCCAACCTCGATCAAAAGCCGTATTCAACAGGTTCGGGACAAAGCACAACCATTCCCTCCTATATTCCACTCAACGTAGGCACCTGCAACTCGACGAATGCAATTCCACAGGGCTGCGTGAACAACTCAGCGAACTTTGGCTCGGTGAGCAACACCATCGGCAGCAACCGCATGATCACAATGGGTTTCCACATCACCTACTAACCCGCATAGCCCATCTTCTGGCCGGGGTTCCTTCGGGATCCCGGCCATCTTCTTTCTGCTGCCAAGTTGCGCTGCAAAGAGCCTCCTGTTTAAGGGGCAAGACAGGGCAATTGCATGAAGATATTCATGACTCAAGCTGGTTGTTCTCGACCGTTAAGCGTGATCAGCCGCGTCATTTCCTCCCAGAGGGAGGACGGAAAATAGCCCAGGGCAAGCGCAGCGCAGTCCTGGGAACGCGTTCCAGCACGCGTCTTCAGCCCTGTAAGGGCGATGTGAACTCCGACGACGCTTTTTAAATTGCTCTGATGGGCAAGCTGCTACCAGCGCACACACGTGGTGCATACCGGATTGCTATTCAATTTGGTCAAATTGGAGTTTATTTATGCGGTCGACAAAATAATCCGTGACATGAATATAGTTTTCCACAATCTACCACTTTCGATATCTTCGTTGTTGCATAGGTAACCAAATCAACATTACTATTGGTATTCTTCCTTCGGGTGTTTAGTAATTTCTCGTTCACTTTTGTCGAGGTGTAGTGTATGGTTTGTCCGAAATGCCAATCGAACGCTGTCTCGGTGATTCCCGCTGAGATTCGCCTTTATCGCAATTTTCCGCGGACACTGAGCCATCCGCCAATGACTCCCTCTCCCGATGTCCGTGTATGCGTGGATTGCGGCTGGTCGGAGTTTTCAATCCCCCGATCATGGCTCTCGGCAGGTTGGCTGCGCTCCATGCAGCCCGTAGCCCCCGCTGCCAGCGCGATGAATGCAACCATCATGGCCGCAACCACGTCCTGATGCAGTTCCATGGATTCATCGGTTTCGATTTTGAAACTTGGGTTGAATGGGATGCGCCCGCACGCCTACAGCGTGGGCTTTTCTGCCGTACAAAGCACGAGCTTCCCGAGGGAATCCAGCCCAGGTACGTGCTCCAAGGCACGGGACGTCCGGTATAAAGGCAACTTCATCCGGCGCGAAAGCGGCAGATAGATCTGGATCGGCCATGCCTTGACGTCGTCGAAGTAGTGGCCAGCTTCTGACTTGCAGTCCTTCACGGTCATATTGTGCCTGAAGATCCCGCCCTCCTCGTAGTATGCCGACTTCTTCTTTCCAAACGCGCGCGGCCAAAAGCCGTGATAATGCGCACTGAAAACAAATCGGCCGTTTGCCCCCACCGTCTTGCCTGCTAGGCGATACATTGAATTCCTGTGCTCAAGCGTGGGCAAATTTGAAACGAGTGTCGATAAAGCACGGGCAAAACTTCCAGGACAGATCTTAAGCGTCGAAATATCCGCGCGAATCAGCGCGATGTTCGACCGGTCAGCAACCCGCATCTGAAGGCG
>CAYZVG010000061.1:0-11423 GCA_964481595.1 uncultured Occallatibacter sp.
GACCGTTCACATTCGACGAGTAATCAGGCAGGAAATAAGCCGTGTTATAGCCCGTATCACTTAGTGGCGGATGAATCTCGTACCGCAGTCCAAGATTCACGGTGAGCTTGCTTGTCAGCTTCCAGTCGTCCTGCACATAGAACGCGCTGCCGTAGCCCAGACCGTTCATCATTGCTTTGTTTGTCGAGCTGAAGTCGGTGTAATCGGGATAGCCCTGCAGAAACTGAGCATAAGGATCGCCGATCGTGCTGCCCACCGCAGACGAGCCATTGAAGACATACCAGCCGGAGCGATAGTTGCCATCCACATTGTCGTCGTGGTCGGTGAGCCGCTTGAAGTCCACGCCGAACTTGAGACTGTGCTTTCCAGTCGTCCAGCTCAGGTTATCGAGTAACTCGACAATCTGACTGCGCTGCATGGTTGGATTGCCGCCGCCGGTTCCGATGAATCCATTGATGAGTACCAGAGGTGCCTCAGACCACTGCGTGTCCGGCTGGATAGCTGTCATGCCGAGTTGACCTAACAGGTCGTTGGTGCTGAAGCTTTGCGTTTCCGATAGATGCTGCGCATTAAAGCCGCCGCGGAATTCGTTGAGTAGCTTCGAATTGAAGATGAAGTTATAGGCAAAAGTCAGGCCTTCGTCGATCTCCGGCGTATTGTAAGTGCCCTGCATTGGGCCGCCGCCAGTTTGGCAAAAGCTCGTACCGCAACCCAGGCTGGGCGCGGAAGTTACTTGGCGATTCTTGTAGGAGAAGCGTGCAAAGACGTTCTGCCGCGCCGAAATCGTGCGGTCAAGGCGAATGTCGCCCTGATTGGCCGAGATGGGAGTTTTGTAATTGATCTGGTAATTGCTTGCGAATGAATCTGGATCGCCGTAGTTAGGCGCGGGCAGTAGATACTTGAGCACATTTGCCGCGACCGGGCTCACGTTCATATTACTTGCATCTAGTTCCGTTCCATCGGGTCCGTAGATTGGATAGTATCCATTGGGGCAGACCTGCGCGGCGTTTGCGCCTGTGCAGTAAGTCTGATTGAGATAACTCGAAATGTTGCCGCTGCGCATGGCCGCCGAGGGCACATTGAGCACATACGGAGTTTCGCGCGGCAGCCGCAATCCCTCATAACTGGCGAAGAAGAACGTGTTGTTCGTGCCATCGAACAGATGCGGAATGCGCACGGGACCGCCGAGCGTTCCGCCAAAGTCGTTCATCACCAGCTTCGGCTTTGCGCTGGCGAACGCCTTGGGTTGGCCTGAGTTCAACGCCGCATTCTCAAGGTTCTCAAAGATACCGCCGTGATAGGTGGACGAACCGCCTTTGGAAACGGTGGTGATGTCGGCGACGCCAGAGAACTCGGCGTTGTTGTTCGACTCGGAAACCCGGATTTCTTCGATTGAATTGAAGGATGGAAACATTTCGTTGACCGGGCCGGAGTACTCGACGCCCACGCTGGAGATGCCGTCGACGGTAACGCTCAGCAACTCAGGACTTGCGCCCATCACCATCAAGTCGCCGGAGGAATCGGTCTGCACGCCGGACTCTGTGGTCAGCGTGTCGATGGGGCTTGTGGATCCGGTGGATCGCGAATAGACAGCTACGGGAAGCTCGACCAGTTGCTCGCCGACCTGCGTTTCTGCCAAATTCGAGACATCCGTGGTGATTGCGCTCTGTACATTGCTGACCACTTCAACCGTCTCAGAGGCCGCACCCGGATTGAGCGTGGGATCGATGCGCAAAGTCTGCCGCGCCGTGAGCACGTTCTCCGGGAGAGATTCGGTTGTGAATCCGGCAGTGACGACAGTCAGCGTGTACTTGCCGGGATCGATGTTCTTGAATGCGAAGTCACCCTGCGCATCGCTGACGAGCACACGCTTGGCATTGGTGCCCTGGTTGAGCAGCGTTACCTGCGCATTTGGAATGACTGCGCCGCTGGAATCGTGCACCGTGCCGAGGATGGTTCCGTAAGTGGATTGCGCCGACATGGTTACGCCGGACATGGCCAGCAACAGGAAACAACAAGTGATGATATGCCCAGCTTTGGCGCGAAGAAAAAGTAAGAATGATTGCATGTGGCCGCCTTTCATGATCTGGAAGACAACTCTCCCGTAGTCCTGCGCGATGGTTTTGCGCAGGAACGAATTGTCGCTGGTCTGCAGGTGCGACACGTCCGCCCTTGCGGAATTGCCGCGAACTGAAATCAACTCAGCGCTTGCGCGCGGATCGTATCTCGAAACATCTCAGACGCCGGTGCACCCACGGCGGCTTGGCAATCAACAGACGACGGCTCCGGTTGGACCAAGGAAGCAGCCGTTCATGCTTTCGAGCCGCCGGAGTTCCGGTTGGTTCGGCACTGCGCCGAATTGGTTGCGGCTCTTCTACAA
This sequence comes from uncultured Occallatibacter sp., assembly GCA_964481595.1. Classification (GTDB taxonomy): domain Bacteria; phylum Acidobacteriota; class Terriglobia; order Terriglobales; family Acidobacteriaceae; genus Telmatobacter. The sequence continues at coordinate 2,381 of CAYZVG010000061.1, forward strand.
CTCAGCCCTGGCGGCTGTAATCGCTCATAAAACTTGCGATAAAAAAGAAGGTTGATATGATGCTGCCGGATAGTGAATGTAATGTCAAGAATCTTTATGCGGCCCTTATTGCAATGCACTGTTTTTCTCGCATTGTGCTTGAATTTGGTCGATTTCAGCACAAAACACGGCTTTCAGCGGACGCGAATCGCGCCGGCGCCCGATCGAAAACTACGCATGAGCAAGTTTCAGGCAATCGCCACGAGCTTGGTTTCTAGATACTCGTTGAGCCCCTCTGCGCCCGATTCGCTGCCGACACCGCTCTCCTTCCATCCGGTGAAGGGTCCCTCCGTTGCGAACGGAGCCCAGTCGTTTACGCCGACCATGCCAAACTCCAGAGCCTCGGCGGTTTCGCGCGCAATGTGCAGATCGTTGGTCCACACGTAGGAGGCGAGCCCATGCTCCGTGTGGTTGGCAAGTTGGATTGCGTGCGCAGTGCTGGTAAATGGAGTGATGGGAAATATTGGCCCGAAGATTTCTTCAGCGAACGCAGCGGCCTCGGTGGTGACATCCGCCAGAACCGTGGGTTCGTAAAAGTAGCCGCAGGGCAGCGATTTAGGCCGGCAGCCGCCGGCGAGCACGCGCGCACCACGCTCAATGCTTGCCGCCACAATTCTCTCGACCGAATCACGCTGGCGCGCGCTGACGAGCGGTCCCATGTTGGTTTCCCCATCGAGGCCGTTGCCCACTTTGAGCTTTGCGGCATGAGCGGCCACCGTTTGCTGAAACCTTTCAACGATGGACTCCTGCACGATGAACCGCTGCGGCGCGATGCAAACCTGGCCTGCGTTGCGGAACTTGGCCGTGACTGCGGCCGCTGCCACACGCTCCACATCGACGTCGGGAAAAACCAGCACCGGCGCGTTGCCGCCCAGTTCGAGCGAGAGCCGCTTTACCGTCTTCGATGCGCCATCCATCAGCAGGCGGCCCACGCGCGGCGAGCCGGTGAAGTGAATTTTGCGACAGAGCGGATTGTCGAGCATCTGCTGTCCGATGCTTGAAGACTGGCCGTTAACCAGGTTCACCACTCCATCGGGAATGCCCGCTTCGACGAGGATATTCACCAGGTCCATCGCGGTTTGCGGCGTGTGCTCCGACGGGCGGATGACAATGGTGCAGCCCGCTGCCAGCGCCGCAGCGCCTGCGCGCGCAATGTTGTAGATGGGAAAATTCCATGCGGTAATAACGCCCACAACGCCGAGCGGCTGGCGCAGCACGATTAGCTGCCGCGCCGCGTTGCGCGAAGGAATCACGCGCCCGTACGCGCGCTTGCACTCTTCCGCATACCACTCGAACAGGTCTGCGCCGGCGCCCCACTCGCCGCGCGACTGCACCAGCGGCTTACCGCTCTCAAGCGTTGTGGTGTGCGCCAGATCGGCAAGGCGCTCGCGGATGATGGCAACGGCGCGCATGAGCACGGCAGCACGCTCGTAAGCTGTCTTCTTTGACCATGCGGGAAAGGCCGCCGCTGCCGCTTCAATGGCCAGCTTGCAATCGTCTCCGTCGCCAAACGGAAGTTCGCGCAGGGGCTCTTCGGTTGCGGGGTTGATCACTGGCTTTGTGCGTCCGCTGACCGCGGGCGTCCAGGCTGCGCCGATGCGTTGCTGATAGATGAATGCCATGCTTTCCCCTGTCTTGATTGTCGGCCCTCGATCGGTTGCGGCGCGGATTACGGCGCGTTAGCTGTTTGCGGCAGCGTACGCGAGTTCTCCGGCCAGATAGGTTTGCTCGACTCGAATTTGCGAGATTTTTTCGGGAGCTACGGTTGTGGGATCGGCCGAGAGCACGGCGAAGTCCGCCCATCGGCCGGGCTGAATGCTGCCGCGTGTCTCCGCTTCACATGCCGCGGCAGCGGCGGCTGCTGTGTAGGCGTACAAGGCCTGTTCAACGGTGATAGATTGCTCCGGCAGAATGCACTCGCCTTCCGATGTGCGGCGCAGCACAGCAGCTTCAACCCCTTTGAGCGGCGCGTCGTTCTTCACCACCGGCGCGTCTGACGAGAAGGCCACAGTGAGCCCGGCGTTGAGCATGTCGCGTATGGGATAAACCTGCGGCATCAACGCGTCTGGAACGTAGGCTTTGAAGTTCGCACCCAGCTCGTCAAGAAAAATCGGCTGCGTAACGGCGATTGCGCCAAGGGTAGCCATGCGCGCGAGCTGCGCGCGGCTGGCCAGGCCAAGATGCTCTATACGGTTGGGAGCGGAAGATGCATCGCGCGGCAACTGTTCGTAAAGAGTAACGACCTGCTCGATGGCGGCGTCTCCGATGGCGTGCGTGCAGATGCGCCAGCCGTGGCTGCTGTACTCAGTAAAGAGCGCGAACAGCTCCTGCATGTCAAAGCGCGTGACTCCGCGCGATGTGCTGTTGCGGTAAGGAACAGACAGCGCCGCGGTTGCGCCGCTCAAGCCTCCATCGGCGAGAAACTTGACCGTATCCACTTTCAGTTTTGGCGAGCGGTAGCGTCCCAGATTGGCGGCGGATGCAACTGCTCCGTCGGGCTTGCCAAGGGGCATCACGTTCATGCGCGCCGGCAGCGATCCGTCGGCGTCCATTTCGAGATAGGTATCGAGCAATCCGGGCAGTACGCCGCAATCGGATGAAGCGGTGATGCCGAAAGACAACTGCCGCTTGAGTGCGGCCGCGATCATGGCGCGGTAATCCTGATGCGTGGGCGCCGGAAGGACGCGGTTGACGAGCCCCACAGCGGTTTCATGCAGCACGCCGTTCGGTTCGCCACTGGCATCGCGTTCAACAACGCCGCCTTCAGGCGCTGTTGTGTTGCGGTCAACCCCGGCCAGCCGGAGCGCCGCGCTGTTGCAGACAAAGATGTGGCCGCATGTGCGCGTGAGCATCACCGGGCGATTGGCCACGAAGCGGTCGAGATCGGCGCGCTGCGGTAGCCTGCCCTCGGCCATTGAAATCTCATTGAACCCGCGGCCCAGCAGCCACGACGACGCCGGCAGTTCGCGATCACGCTTCGCAAGCGTGGCTCCAATCTGCTCGATTGAGACTGCGCCGCGCAGGTCGGCGGAGGTGGTGAGCAGTTGGCCCAGCTTCCAGATGTGCGCGTGCGCATCTTCAAAGCCGGGAAGCAGTGTGCGGCCTTCGAGATTGACGATGTGCGTACTTGCGGAGCAGCCGGCCTTCAGTTCACTCTCGTCCGCAACGGCCACAACTTTGCCATCATGGACGGCAACCGCTCTTGCGCGGCGGCCGCCGTTCATGGTGAGAATGTTGCCCTTAACAAAGAGCGTGTGGAAGGCCTGCATTACCGCGCTCCCGCCGCACCGGCCGGCACGGCGCGCCGCTCGCAGACGGCGTCGATTGCGTTGCCGACCACGGTGAGCGCTTCATTGGCCATATCGAGCGGCATGTTGAGCGGAGGCAGAAAGCGGATGCAGTTGCTGTAGAGGCCGGCGCGCATCAGCATGACGCCATGCTCGGCCGCGTGGCGCACGATTGCAATAACATCGGGGGCTTCGAGCGGGGTCTTCGTCTCGAGGTCGGCGACAAACTCCACCAGCAGCATGGGGCCAAGACCGCGCACGTCTCCAACGATTGGATACTTGCGCTTCCAGCTTTCCATCTGCTTGCGAATGGTGCCTGCAAGTTGATTTGCGTGCGCAAGGAACTCCGGCTGGCGCAGCATGTTGAGCGCGGCCACCGCCGCTGCGCAGGCCACGGGACTGCCACCGTAAGTGCCGCCGATACCGCCCGGATGCGCAGAGTCCATGATCTCAGCGCGGCCTGTTACCGCGCCGATGGGCATTCCCGCGCCGAGCGACTTAGCCGAGACGATAAGATCGGGAACCACATCGTAGTGCTCGCAGGCGAACAGCTTGCCGGTGCGCCCCGAGCCGCACTGCACTTCGTCGGCGATGAGGACAATGCCGTGCTGATCGCAGATTTCGCGCAAGCGGCGGAAGAAGGGCGCGGGCACCGGGATGAATCCAGCCTCGCCCTGCACCGGCTCAATGAGGATGGCAGCCACCGCGCTGGGATCGACCTGCGCGATCAGCGCATGATCGAGTTGCTTGACCGCGTAATCGAGATACTGCTGCTCGGTCATTCCCTCAGGCGTGCGATAGAGATTTGGGAAGGGCAGGCGCACAATCTCTGGCGCGAATGGGCCATAGCCCTTCTTGAACAGGCCGTATTTGCTGGTCAAACTCAAGGTAAGCAGCGTGCGGCCGTGATACGCGCCTTCAAAGCAGATGATGGTGGAGCGCCCAGTGAACTTTCGCGAGAGTTTTACCGCGTTCTCAACGCTTTCAGCACCGCTATTGGCTAGCAGAGTCTTCTTTTTGAAGTTGCCCGGCGTCAGCTCGTTCAGCATTTCAGCCAGTTCAAGCATGGGCTCGAAGGTAGACACCAGCGCGCAGGGATGGATGTACTTTTCCGCCTGCCTGGCAATGGCTTCAACCACCGGGGCAGGCGAGTGGCCCACGCCCAGCATGCCCACGCCGCCCGCCATATCGATGAGCGTATTGCCGTCAACATCAAAGACCAATGCGCCCTGCGCACGCTCGACAACAACGTCAGTGGCTCGCGCCAGCCCCGCAGGCAAAGCAGCCGCGCGGCGCGCCAGCGCTGCTTGCGCCTTGGGCCCTGGGACAGGTGTTTCGAGATGGATATAGCTCATGGCATCCTTTCTTGATGCATTGCGCACCGGCTTATCCTCAGGAAGCACAAGCAGCACGCTGTAGTTGTCGCAAACTGGATCGTCAAGGTAATTCGCAAGCAGGCCGCGCGGCTCAAAGCCGATCTTGATCTGCATGCTGACGGTTGGATCGAAGATTTCGCCGCTCACGACGCGGTCATAGTACTCGGGCACAGTAAGCTTTTCGCGATGGGCCGCATAACCCGGCAACATACCCGCCGTGACCTGCCCCTGCAAGCCCAGACGCCACACAAGCTCCTGACGCGCGGCATAGAGCGCGGCTGCAATTCCGCGGCCGCGGTACGCGGGATGCGTTCCGATGTCCGCGCCGTAGAGCCATGCGCCCGCAGGCTGGTGCGATGTGAGCCAGCCACCATCGATGATTTCGTCGAAGGTGTGGTTCACGTGTTCAAAGTCGAAGTCGAGACGAATGGTCGTCGTCGCGCCCACCACGCGATCTCCGTCGAGCACTACAAATTGGCCTTCAGAAAACAGCTCGATGTGGCGCTTGTAGTGCGCCGCCTTAAATCGCTGCTCGTCAGCCAGAGTGGGAAAGCAGAGGAACTGCATCTGCTCCAGTTGCACGCAATGATCGGCTTGCGTGTGCAGCAGAGTGAGACCATCGCGCAGTTTTCTGAAGTAGCTCATCTGGCAATCACCTCAATACTCCACATTAGACCGAGGCCGCAAGCGCAGCCTCAATCACGTCGAGCCCTTCGTTGAGCTGCGCATCGGTGGCCACCAGCGGAACAAGAATGCGCAGCACATTTCCGTGCGGTCCGGCTGTTACCAACAGGACACCATGCTCCAGCGCGTAGCGCGCTACCTGCTTGGTCAACTCCGTTGCCGGCGTTTTCTTCTCGCGATCAAGGACCAGCTCAACGGCGCACATGCCGCCGAGACCGCGAACGTCACCAACTGCGGAGAAGCGCTGTTGCCACGCATGGGCACGCTCTGCAAACTTCTTGCCAATGCTCTCCGAACGTCCGCACAGATTGTAGTTTTCAAACACCGCAAGGGTGGCCAGCGCGGCGGCGCAGGAGACGGGATTTCCGCCGAAGGTTCCGCCAATGCCGCCGGGACCCGGTTGATCCATGATCTCAGCTTTGCCGGTGACGGCTGCCAGAGGCATACCGCTGGCAATGCTCTTGGCCGTGAGCAGAATGTCCGGCTCCAGGCCAAAGTGCTCGCAGGCAAACATGCGGCCGGTGCGGCCAAATCCGCACTGCACTTCGTCGGCGATGAGCACAATTCCGTACTTGTCGGCAATGGCGCGAAGTCCGTCGACAAATTCCTTTGGGGGCACAATGAAGCCGCCCTCGCCCTGCACCGGCTCAAACAGAATTGCTGCGACCTTATCGGCCGCGATGCGCGTGCGAAATGTTTCTTCAAGGGCGGCAAGCGCGGCTTTAGCGGCATCGGCCACGCGATACGAGTTCGCGTAAGGGACGCGATACACTTCCGGCGCGAACGGCCCGAATCCCGCCTTGTAAGGCTTCTCTTTCGCGGTTACCGTCATCGTCATCAGAGTGCGGCCATGAAAGGCATCGTCAAAACAGATGACTGCGGGACGGCCCGTGTACGAACGCGCAATCTTGATGCCGTTTTCGACAGCTTCAGCACCGGAGTTGACAAAGAAAGTGCGCTTCTCCGTCTTGCCCGGCGCGAGGCTATTGATGCGCTCCGCCAACTCGACGTATCCCTCATAGGGCGCCACCATAAAGCAGGTATGCAGAAATTGCTCGGCTTGCTTCTGGATGGCGTGCACAACCTCCGGCTGCGCGTGGCCGGCGTTGATGCAGCCGATGCCGCCGTAGAAATCGAGAAACACATTGCCGTCAACGTCGGTAATCGTCGCGCCGCGCGCGCTCTGGACAAAGATCGGCGCACCCTGCGGCACGCCGCGCGGAACCGCCTTCTGCTTGCGCGCGGAGAGCGCGATGGACTTTGGGCCGGGCAGCGCGGTAACAAGATGGATGGACTTCATAATCCCCTTTCGATGCGATGGGCGCGGCAGCGAGATATTTTGACGTTCGCTGCTCTCGACATTCTTCCATTGTGTTGGAAGATCGCGAAGACGCCGATTACAGGGAGTTGAATTCAACAAAAGTGTATCACACATAACTTACGATAATTATGCAAGATCAATGGACTCCCTCTCCCGCGTCCCACTTGCTGCAGCGGCACGGATGCTACGCTGTGCACGAAAATAAAGGATGAGCGCAATGGCAAGCACTGTTCCGATGGCGCCAATCATTTTTGCTTCGTATGTCCACACGTGCGTCGTCGACTCGGCGGGGACGAAGGCGAGGCAAATGCCCAACATGCTGGAGGCCAGGCCCGAGGCGCCGTTGAACGCCATCATTCTGCGCTCGGGTTTTGAATAGCGGCGATGCAGCGCGAGTTTAATGAGAGCCGCAAACATGTAAACATTGGGGATCAACTGGAGAACGACCGAGATGGCGATGAGCGTGAGATAAGCTTCGGCTACGCTTGCGCCGGCATAGCTCATCAAGATAAGCAGCGCCGACAGAACAGCGAATGCCGTCAGCGCCACATAGGGCGTGCGAAAGCGCGGATGAACGCGGCCAAGCGCACGAGGCAGATAATGATCGATACCTGCCACGAAGGGAAGGCGTGCGGTGCCGCCAAACCACGCAGCGGCGGTGCCGAGAATGGCGATGGCCTCAAACAGCGCAACCGGCGCGACGATCATCCCCAGGTGGACGCGCCCGGCCATGGAACTGATGGATTGCAGCACGCCTGTGAGCACGCCGATCTGCGAAGCGGGCAGCGCCACCAGCATTGCTCCGGTCACTCCCAGATAGGCAGCACCGGAAATGACTCCTCCCCAGAAGATTGCGCCCGGCAGCACCTTGCGGGGCTCACGAATCTCATCGCCCATGATGGACGCCAGATCGAGCCCTTGCAGGCTGTAACAGATGGTTCCGAAGATCGCGAGCAATCGCCAGTCCACCACATGCGGAGTAAGAGAGGCCGTAGACATAGCGCCCTCATGATGCGCCAGCACCAGAGCGGCCAGCCCGCAGATGACGACTGCGCCCACCAGCGTGCCAATTCCGCCCAGATTGGTGATCCATTTGCCGGCCGACTCGCCGCGAATGTTGAGCACCAGCAGCATGGCGAGCAGCGCGATGGCCGCCGCGCAAGTGAACCGCGGATCGCCTGCAAGAGCCTGCACCGACGGCCCAAAGACATAGACAACCACGCCGATACACGACAGCAGCACCGTGGGAAGATAAACCACATTCGCCAGCCAGTAACACCAGGCCGCAATAAAGCCGTTGAGATCGCCAAAGGAGTTCTTTGTCCAGATATAGACGCCGCCCTCGCCGGGCCAGACTGCGGAAAGCTCAGTGACCGCGACGCCCTGCGGCCAGAAATAGGTGGCCATCGCCAGCAGCCACAGCCATAAAGTAAGCGGACCAGCGGCGGCAATGGCGGGAACAATGTTGAGGTTGGCGACGGCGGCGACAAACAGCAAGATGAGATCGCGCCGCCCGAGAACCTTCTCGAGTTGCGGCGTTTGAGACGGATGCGGATTGCCGGCAGTCTGGACCGAGTCCACTGCTTCCCCCACTCCCAAATGAAATGTGACGATAATTGAGAGTGTCGGATTTCCCGTCAGGATCGCATAAAGAAAACCACATCGCGATCAAATCTTCTGGATTCGCGTAGATTCTTGTATCCCGCGCGGCAGCCTCGCGGCGCGCATAAGTCTTTCTTTTACTTGGTTTGGTGTAGTAGCCTTAGGCCATTAGTTTTGTGAAACCAAACAGGATTTCCTCTGCGATTTTGTTGCCGCACGTCGCTGTTGCAAGGCCGCTCACTCTATGAGTCGAAAGAAGATCAGCCGTTCTAGTTTGAAGGCGGACGCCATTGAAAAGCGCCAGCGCCCAAAAACCACCACCAGCCACGCCGAGCCCACCCCGCGGACGAGTTCCGCGGCAAGCAAGCTCCTGCGTATTGGCACCGTTGCGCGGCAGCTCGAAATCTCGCCATCGATGATTCGTTCGTGGGAGAGGCTGGGGCTGCGGCGCGAGGCAACGGAAGAAGGACAGCACCGCCATTACGATGAACGCGACGTGGAACTGCTGTGCCGCGCAGTCTATCTTCGCCGTGTGCAGGGGCTGAATGCGCCGGCGATCATCGATCGCGTGCGGAGCGAAGGCCTGCTGCCCGGAGCGGGAGAACAGCAAACGCTTCCGCGCGCACAGGCAATTGGTGGCCATTTGCGCGCGCTGCGGCTGGCACGCGGCGAGTCACTGGCTCAGGTGGCCGCGGCCGTGGATATTTCAACCGGCTTCTTGTCGAACCTGGAGC
>CAYZVG010000062.1:0-11336 GCA_964481595.1 uncultured Occallatibacter sp.
TCAACATCAAGCTGGGGCGCGTGGGCGGATTTTCAGAGGCCATTGCCGTGCATAACGCGGCGCAGGAACGCGGCGTGAGGGTGTGGTGCGGCGGAATGCTGGAGTCCGGCATTGGGCGCTCACACAACATTGCGCTCTCAACGCTTGAGGACTTTACGCTGCCGGGCGACGTTTCAGCGTCGGCGCGCTACTGGGCCGAGGACATCATCGAGCCTGAGGTTGTGGTGTCAAAGCAAGGTGAGATCGCGATTCCCGATACGCCGGGCCGGGGCTATGAAGTGCGAGCGGACCTGGTGGAGAAACTGACGGTGCGCAAAGAGCAGATTCGCGCGATGGCAGTGGTGGGATAGAGCTTTTTTGCGACTATTGCTTGGCGGCTTTCACGGCTAGGGTGAGCGCGGGAACCACTTCCAGCAGATCGCCGACAATGCCGTAGTCCGCAACTTCAAAGATGGGCGCGTCGGGGTCTTTGTTGATGGCCACGATGCACTGCGAGCCCTTCATTCCCACCGTGTGCTGGATTGCGCCGGAGATGCCTGCCGCAATGTAGAGCCTGGGCGCAACGGTCTGGCCTGAGCTGCCGACTTGCCGCTCCATGGGCAGCCAGCCCGCGTCGCAGATGGGGCGCGAGGCAGCCAGCTCAGCACCGAGCGCCGCAGCCAGCTCCTCCACGAGCGGCAGATTGTCAGCGGATTTTATGCCGCGGCCGACACCGACAATCGTTTGCGCAGAACCAAGGTCGACGGTTTGCGCTTCCGCACGGAAGGGCTCGCTCGGACGGGTGCGGATCTGCGCGGCGTCGATGACAGGCGTGAAGCTGGAGATGGATGCTGCGCCCTCGGCCTGTGCCGCGGCTGCAAAGGCTCCAGCCTGGACCGAGAGAAAGCAGGGCCCTTTGCCCGAGTGCCGGTAGTTGCCGTTGAGCCGGCCCTGCATAAGCTGGCGCGTGAAGACCGGACCGGACTCGATAGCGATCACATCGCCAATGAGCACGGTTCCGAAGCGCGCGGCGAGCGCCGGAACGTAGTCGCGAACCTGGTAGGTGTGCGGGAAGACGACGTGCGTTGGGCTCTCGCTCTGGATGATCTGTTCGAGCGCTGCCGTGTAGCCGTCGGGCGTGTAAGCGGCAAGCAATGCGTGTTCCACGCGGACGATTTTACCGCTGGTTCTGGTGGCAGCTTCGGTGGCTTGCGCCTCTGTATCTGTGCCGAGCACGGCGACGGTGAGGCTGCCAGCGCCGCTAAGTTGTACGCCAGCGGTCAGAGCCTCCCAGCCGATACGGGCGATGCGGCCTGCGCGCTGTTCGAGAACTACAAGAACATTGTTCATAGCGCGCGTGCCTCCGTGCGGAGCTTTTCAACCAGCGCGGCTGCGGCTTGTTTGGGCGTGCCTTCGAGCATTTGCGTAGACTTCTTCCTCTGCGGCAGCGAGAGCTTTTCAAGCACGACCGTTGGGGGCGCGGTGGACACGAGTCCGGCAGCGGCGATTGCGCGCAGCTCTTTGTTTTTCGCGCGTTTGATTCCCATGAGTGTAGCGTAGCGGAGCTTGTTGCCGCCGGACTGAATGGTGAGGACGGCGGGCGTGGGGAGCTGGATGGTCTGGTACCAGCCTTCCTCCAGTTCTCGCTTGACCTCGATGCCGGAGGCAATCTTGTCGACATGCAGAATCAGCGTGGAGTGGGGCAGGCCCAGTAGTTCGGCGAGGATCACTCCGGTCTGGCCCATGCCGAGGTCTTCCGATTGCAGCCCGGTGAGAACTAGATCGGGATTCTCTGGTCTGATGGCGGCGGCCAGCAGTTGCGCCACGCCGAGAGCGTCGCGAGAGGCAAGGTCATCGGCCAGGATGTGCAGTGCGCGGTCAGCGCCTTTGGCCAGCGCCTCGCGAAGCGTAGTCGCGACGCGCTCCGGTCCCGCGCTGAGGACAATCACTTCGCTGCCGTCGTCGCCAGATTTTTCTTTGAGCAGCAGTGCTTCTTCAAGCGCATGCGCGTCAGGCTCGTTCATGGCGAACTGCAGATCGGACTCATCGATCCACTTGCCGGCGGAGTCGATGCGGACCGGCTCGTCGCGGTCGGGAACTTGTTTGATGGCGACAACAATTTTCATTTGGAGTGGCTCGCCTCCATCTTAAACGCCGCCGTTGCCGGGCTCGCGCACAGGCAGAGCACGCGCGGCGATCTGAGCGATGTCAAGAAGCTGCGGGGCGGCGCTATCGGCGGCGAACGCGTCGCGGAACATGCTGTTGCAGAAAGGGCAGGCTGTGCCGACAATCTCCGCGCCGGTTGCCGCAAGCTCCGCGGCGCGCACTTGGCCGATGCGCTCGCCGGACTCTTCGCCGAGGAAGGCGAGGCCGCCGCCGGCTCCGCAGCAGAAGCTGCGCTCGTGGCTGCGCGGCGCTTCAACAATGGTGCCCGCAAGCGAGGCGACGGCGCGGGGCTCGTCGTAGATGTTGCGATAACGGCCCAGATAGCACGGGTCGTGAAACACAATTTTTTCCTGGTTTTGGGCTGGCTGCAATTGGTGAAGATGGCGGGCCAGGAACTCGCTATGGTGCTCGATGATGGGCGGCGCGCCAAACTCCTTCCAGTCTTCCTGAATGGTGCGGACGCAGTGAGGGCAGATGGCGACGATCTTCTTGACTTTGTTCTTCGCCATGGCTTCAAGGTTGGCTTCGGCCAGTTGCTGAAAGACGAGGTCGTTGCCCAGGCGGCGCGCCGGGTCGCCGGTGCATTTCTCTTTGCGGAGAACGCCGAAGGTGATGCCGAGATGTCGCATGACGCGAGCCAGATCGGCGACGATCTCGCGGCCTTTGGGATCGTAGCTGCCCATGCAGCCGAGCCACAGGCAATACTCCTGCGTGCCGTCGAAGATGGGCAGTTGCTGGCGCTGGATGAACTTGTCGCGCTCAGACGGGCTGATGCCGAGCGCATTCGAGCCGCGTTCGAGATTTAGAAAGAGCTGGCCGCCATGGTCGTCTTCCCATGTGCCTGTGTTGACCGCGCCGCGGCGCAGCCCGATGATGATGGGCAGGTGCTCGACGCCGACCGGGCATTGGAACTCGCACGCGCCGCAGGTGGTGCATTCGAAGACCGCCTGCTGCGCGTTGTACTTTCCCAGCAGCGGTTCTGTGGATGCGGGGCCAAGGTCGTTGAGATAGTCGCGCAACCCAAGAACGACTTGCTTGGGGTTGAGCAGCTTGCCGGTGTTGCTGGCGGGGCAGTGCTCGGTGCAGCGTCCGCACTCCACGCAGGAGTAGGCTTGCAGGCTGACGATTTGCGTCAGGCTGTCGCCGGCGACCAGGCCGAAGTCCTCATCGCCCACAAGCGGCGGAATGCGCGAAAAGCCGCCGCGCGAGAAGAAGACCGTGAAAGGACTGAGCACCAGATGCAGGTGCTTGGTGTATGGAAGGATGGGCAGAAAAACAAACAGCGCGAGAGTGTGCAGCCACCACAAGGCGCGCGTGGAGGGGCTTGCATCGGCGGTAAAGAATGCGGCCAGGTAAGTGGCCATGAGCGCGAAGATGAGCAGCGCGATGAATCCAGATTCCCAAGAGAGTTTTTCGCCGAGCCATTTGGGGCGGAGGAAGAAACGGCGGACGAAAAGGCCGAGAATGCCTACCGCGCAGGCCAGCGCGAAGAGCGCAGCAAACAGGAAGTAGGCGCGGCCGAGGTAGCCATCGGGAGATAAGAAGCCGAGGCCGAAGACGGCGGCGCAGTGGTTGAGCGTGACCAGCACGAAGGCGCAAAAAGCCCACAAGACGAAGGCATGAGCGAGACCGGCGGCGGGACGCTGGCGGATGACCTTTGCTTGCAGCGCCACTTCCCACACGAAATCGCGAATGCGCGGAAGAATGGGAGCGAGATGAAAGCCGGGGTCCTTCTTCGAATGGAGAATCTTGCCGAGAACCACGCCGAAGCGACGCCAGAAGAGCAGCACCGAGGCAAGCGCAAGGGTTGAGAAGAGCAGCTTCTCAGCCAGGGAGAAGTGTTGGGGCTCGGCGAGGCTTGGAAAAGCAAAGTTCATTTGTACTATGCGCGAAAGAACAACCGCAGATCCTTCGACTCACCACCCCCAAACTGTAAGGCGTTTGGGGCCCCGTTCGCTCAGGATGACAGCGGTTGTTTTGATATGAACTTCTGGGACATGACACTAGCAGCGGACGATGTTGGTTGCGGCAATGCCTTTGGTGGCGTTGCGGGTGTCGACCACGAGTTTGGATTGTGCCACGATGGCGCGGTAGTCGTACGCCGAGTGATCGGTGACGATGACCACGGCGTCGTACTGGCCAAGGTCTTCAAGCGAGGTGCATGTCATGTTGAGGTCGTAGTGGCGGCCACGGCCAACGGATGGAAAGAATGGGTCGTTATAGAAGACGGTAGCGCCCTTTTTGCGCAGCAGTTCGATGATCGTGAGCGAGGGAGATTCGCGCAGGTCGTCGATGTCGCGCTTGTACGCCAGACCCAGGATGAGAATCTTCGATCCCTTCACGGATTTTGCGTGGTCGTTAAGAGCGGCTGCAATCTGGTCGATCACGAAGTAAGGCATGTCGGTATTGACTGCGCCGGCAAGCTCGATAAAGCGGGTGCGGAAGTCGAATTCGCGCGCCTTCCAGGAGAGATAGAACGGATCGATGGGAATGCAGTGGCCGCCAAGGCCGGGTCCGGGATAAAAGGCCTGGAAGCCGAAGGGTTTGGTCTTGGCTGCGTCGATCACTTCGTGAATGTCGATGCCCATTCTCATGCACAACTGCTTGAGTTCGTTGACAAGCGCGATGTTGACGCAGCGGTAGATGTTTTCAAGCAGCTTGGTCATCTCCGCGGCCGAGGGGCTGCTGACGGGAACCACGCGGTGAAAGATTGAGCCGTAAAGAGCCGAGGCGAGCGCAGCAGCGTCTGGGCCGCAGCCGCCAACCACCTTGGGAATATCGTGGCGGGCGACGGAGTCGTTGCCGGGATCTTCGCGTTCCGGCGAAAAAACTACGTGAATGCCGGACTGGCCGGCGGCGCGCGCGACTTTGAGACCGTGCGGGTTGCCGGACTCGAGCATGGGGGCGACGATCTCTTCTGTGGTGCCGGGATAGGTGGTGCTTTCAAGCACGATCAACTGATCGGGATGAATATGCGGAGCGATGGAAGCCACCGTTCCGGTAACATAGCTCAGGTCGGGCTCATGATGCTCGTTGAGCGGGGTGGGCACGCAGATGATGACCGCATCCATCTGTTCGATTTCAGAGTAGTCGGTGGTGGCGCGAAAACCGGCCTTCTGCGCTTCTTGAATGGAAGATGGAAGAATGCGCACAATATAGGACGAGCCCGCGTTGAGCTTTTCCACCTTGTCCAGGGCAATGTCAAAGCCCGTTACGCGAAAGCGTTCCGCACTGAATAGGAGCGCCAAAGGCAAACCCACGTAGCCCATACCGACGATACCGATCCGGGCCTGGCGCGTGTCGATTTTCTGCTTGAAAAGTGCAAGAGAATCAGTGGTTGCAGTCGTCATGATGACGATTGTAACGAACTGTACCAGATTGAAAACCCCACTTAGGTGTGAGCGGCATTAGTATCGTAATCAGAGTGGGCAGCTCTCGTGGCCACGCCCAACCGACCACCGCACAATCAACCGTTAATAGTTATTTCTTTGGAGTGATACTTTGGCCAAGTACTTAGTGACTGGAGCCGCCGGGTTTATCGGCCGCTCGATTGCAGCGGCGCTGTTGGCGCGGGGAGAAAGCGTCCGAGGCGTCGATAACTTGAGCACCGGCAAACGGGAGAACCTGGCGGGGCTTGAGGCCATGGAGTTTATTACCGGCGACCTCGCTAACCCAGCGGTGTGCGCCGAGGCTTGCAAGGGCGTTGAGATCGTGTTTCACGAGGCGGCGCTGCCGTCGGTTCCGCGCTCGGTGGCCGATCCCATTGCCACCAACATTTCCTGTGTGGACGCGACGCTCAATCTGCTGGTGGCGGCGCGGGCCGCCGGCGTGCGCCGCGTGATTTATGCAGCCTCGTCAGCGGCTTATGGCGACACGCCGACTTTGCCCAAGCACGAGGGAATGTTGCCTGCGCCGATTACTCCTTATGCCGTGGCCAAGCTCACGGGCGAGCATTATCTGGCCTGCTTTACGCGCGTGTACGGGCTGGAGACGGTTTCGCTGCGCTACTTTAACGTGTTTGGGCCGTATCAGGACCCGACCTCGCACTACTCCGGCGTGCTGGCTATCTTTTGCCGCAAGATGCTGGCCGGCGATCAGCCGACCATCTATGGCGATGGGGAACAGAGCCGCGACTTTACATACATAGACAACGTGGTGGCGGGCAATCTGCTGGCCGCAGCCGCGCCGGCAGTAAAGGTGTCAGGCCAGATGATGAACCTGGCTACGGGCGCGCGGATCACGCTCAACCAGACCTTCGATATCCTCAAAGACTTGACCGGTTACGAAGGCAAGCCTGCTTATGCCGATGGGCGGGCCGGGGATATCAAGGACTCGCTTGCGGATATCAGTCGGGCGAAGATGCTGCTGGGCTACGAGCCGAAGGTGGATTTTCGCGAGGGCCTGCGCCGCACGGTGGAGTGGTATAAGACACTCCCGGTCGCGGTGTAAGAGCAGGGAACCGAGCACACTGAACGGATGAGACCGGAGTTCGCTACTCCGCGTCCTGATCGCGAGGAAACAGCTCCGGTTCGGTTTCGTGAGTGGCGGCTCCGGTGCGACGCCGTGCCGCTGCTCCGATCAAGCTGACAACCTCAAGCGACTGGATCGCCTGCCTGGGCACGTAGATGCGCTGCGTATTGGAGCGGGTATCGGGCGGCGTGAGCAGCAAGCCCGTGCCCTGCACGAGCGAGAGGTCGTTGGAGGCCAGGCCCTCAAGTTCGTCTCCGTCGGCAAGTGTCATGCGCAGCCACAGGCCGGCAGCACGGGGCCGCACAGAGAATCGCTTATGCATCAGCCGCTCGGGGTTGGCCTGGTCCGCAGTCTGGCTTAAGGACGGGAAGTCGCGGACGTAGCAGACCCACTTCACCTGGTCCCAACCAATGCGCATCACTTTGCCGGTCTGGTCGAGGATTTCCAGTTCAGCGGCGTTCTGGCCCAAAGCCGCGGCCGCGTAGCCGGCATACCACTCCCGGGAGAGCTTTCTTACGATCACAGGCTTGCGTGCGGAGGTCACTGATTTGGATTTTCGCACGATTCGGCGGCAAGCCATCGCCGAGGTGCAAAGCAACCAGGTTTGCGGGGAAGCAAAAAAGACTGGAGCGCAGGAAACTGGAATCGCATCGAACGTGGTGCAATAGACATCTAGTAAACGCGCCGCAGTTGTGTTAATGTACTGGTTTGCCGTCTCTGGTGGTTTTATCCCTAACAGCAACATCATCAAATACTTGGGAGCGGCTTGAGACGGCGGAAGCAGGGAACTCGATGCCCGATTACGTCTACCTTTTAGAAAACCGCCTCTCCGCCGACCAGCGCCACGCATTAAGCCAAATCCGCGAAGCAGCGCGCGAAGCCGGAATCATTCTTTTTTTGACGGGCGATGCAGTGCGCGATCTGACCAGCGGACACGCCGTTCGCGGCCTTGAAGTGGCGCTTCATGGAAATGCTCTCAAGCTTAAGAAATCAATAGAGAAACTTGGCGGAGTAGTGTGGGGTGAGCATGAGCCCTCGCAGAGCCTTTACCTGTGTTTCCCAGGGACCGTGCGCGTAGACCTGGTGAGCGCCCATACCGTGACCTATCCCAAGCCGGGCAAGCCGGTTTACCATCCGGCGTCTATTCAAGAGGACCTGCGTCGGCGCGACTTTACTGTGAATGCGATGGCCATTTCTCTGAACGAGGGGTCGTTTGGCCTGCTGATGGACCCTCTGAACGGGGCTGCGGATATCGAGGCCAGGACGCTGCGGCTGGTATCGAATTACGGATTTCTTGAGGAACCTTCGCTGCTGATTCGCGCCACACGGTACCGCGCCCGGCTGGGATGGGAGCTGGATCCACGGTCGCAGGTCCGTTACGACAATGCCAAGGAAGAGGGAGTGATCGAGTTCCTCTCTCAACATGCCTGCAGCCGGGAACTGGAACAGATTGGGCACGAGGAAGATGGGCTGGGCGTATTGCGCGCCCTTGAAACCGAGGGGTGGATGAAATCGCTCTTCCCGGCCTGGACCGCGGCCAAGGCAGACGAGGAGAAGCTGAAGGCATTGCACGATCTGGCGGTGAGCCTGCTCATCCAGGGAGTCCACGCAGATATGTCGGCGGCGCAGATGCAACTGTTGACGGCCAAGATGAACTCGAAAGATCTGGCTGAGCTGAAGAAGGCTCTGTTGCGGCCCGGCTTTGTGGAGGAGTGGAACAGCCTGGACGCGCTGGCTTCGGGATTTCAAAAGGTGCTGCTCGCCAAGGAAAATGCTACGCCTTCGGCCGGATACAAACTGTTTACCAGCTACGATCCCGAGGCGGTGCTGTGGCTGGGCTTTACCAGCAAAAGCGCGGTCGTGCAAGAGCGGTACAACCTGTTCCTAAAGGTGTGGCCTGAGGCGCGGCAGAACATTCCTCATGCCTTGATGCAGGAGATGAGGATTACGCCAGAACTCGCTAATTATGCTGAGATTACGCACGCAATCTTCCTGCAGCTGATCGATGGCAAGCTGACTGCGCCGGAGGAGATGCGCGCATTCCTCGAGCCTTATTCACCGCCTGCTCCGCCGCCGCAAATCACCATTAAGCGCACCCGCGCAAAGCGTGTGGAAAAGGTGAAGGAGCAGGAGTTCGACGAGGAAGAAGAGGATGAAGAAGGTCTTGGCGACGATGACTTGGACGATATCGGCGGAGACGATGACGATATCGATCTCGGCATCGAGATTCCAAAGGCAGATCTGAAAGACGACGATCTGGAAGAGGAAGAGCCGAGCGAAGAGGAGCCGGAGAACGAAGAGGAAGATGAAGACTCCGTTCGTCCCAAGGCGCGCGGCAAGAAACCTGCGGCCGAGCCGGTGAAGAAGAAAGCGGCTCCTGAAGTTGCGAGGCCTATAGAGAAACCCGTCAAGGAAAAAGCAGTGAAGGCGGCTGCACCCGCTGCTCAAAAGGCCCAGACAAAGCCTGCCGCCACGGCAAAAGAGGTGGAGAAGCCGGCGGCAAAGCCCAAGCCTGCTGCAAAGGCTGCGCCCGCTGCCAAAAAGCCCGAGCCACCGGCCAAGCCGAAGGTCCAGGCCAAGGCGGTCCAGGCCAAAGCGCCCGCTAAGCCCACGGCAAAGGCACCTGTAAAAGGCAAAGCTCCGGTGAAGGAAGCTGCCAAAAGCAAAGAGACAAAACCAGCTAAGTCCGCAGCGAAAAAGCCGGCCCCCAAGCCGGCCCCAAAACCAGCAAAGAAGCGGTAGGCGATTGCGGCGGGTTATTGCTCGCCGCGCAGGCCGCGCGAAAGTGAAGAACAGGCTCTAGGCGTATGGAACCGGCCAAGGTGTGGATAGGCGTTGATATTGGCGGCACCAAGACGGCGGTCGTGCTGTCGTCTCAGCCGCCGGCGATGCTTGGCCGCATCGAGTTTGCCACATTGCCCGATCAAGGGCCGGAGCGGGCAATCGGCCTCATCAAGGAATCAATTCACAAACTCATCCACTCAACCGGAGTGGACAAGGCAAAGCTCGGCGCTATCGGCGTGAGTTGCGGGGGTCCCCTTGATCAGGCGGCCGGAGTAATTCAGGCGCCGCCCAACCTGGCCTCGTGGATCGATGTGCCGATTACCGCGATCTTGCGTGAGGAGTTTGCGCTCGATTGCCGGCTGGAGAATGACGCCAACGCCGGCGCGGTTGCCGAGCATCGCTTCGGAGCCGGGCAGGGAACCCGCCACATGATCTTTCTCACCATGGGAACTGGATTTGGCGCGGGCGTGATTACCGATGGCCGATTGTTGAGCGGCGCTAGAGGGCAGGCCGGAGAGATTGGCCACATTCGGCTCACCGCCGATGGGCCCGTTGGCTACAACAAAGCTGGCTCGGTTGAGGGATGGGTGAGCGGCGGCGGCATGGCACAAGTGGCCGTTCATGAGGTTGAGCGCGCAAAGGCGCAGGCGGAGACGACATCGCTGACTGCGGTCCTTGCTGAACAGGGAACTCTCAGAGCGAAGGATGTATCCTTGGCCGCCGAGTGCGGTGATCAACTGGCTGCGCGCATCATTCACGAAACAGGCAATCGCCTTGGCGAGGCGCTGGCGATCGTCGTCGATCTCTTTAATCCCGAACGGATTGTGATTGGCGGACTGGCGATGCGGATGGGCGAACGGCTGCTTGGGCCGGCACGGCAGACAATGGAGCGCGAGGCGCTGCCGGCCTCCGCGGCCATCTGCCAGGTCGTTCCCGCAGTTCTGGGAGAGAGCATTGGCGATGTAGCAGCCATCTGCGTTGCCATGGGGATCTAGGGCGTCGCAGAAGATAAAATGAAGTTGCGCCCGGATGGCGAAATTGGCAGACGCAGCGGACTTAAAATCCGCAGGCCGCAAGGCCGTGGGGGTTCAAGTCCCCCTCCGGGCACCAAATAAATCAATAACTTAAAAGATTTACCCTCCAAACAAGAATCACAAATATCTTGCTGGTGCCGCTTCTGGGACCACTTTGTTCCAAGGCTGCTCGCATCAGCTTCAGGAGGGCAAATCCCATGCCGAGGAAAGTGCTTCGCAAGGAACGGGGCATCTTTGAAAAGGTGCCGGGCTCCGACATCTGGTGGATTCGTTTCAAGGTTGACGGCGTGGAGCATCGCGAGAAGGTTGGTCGGCGCGGCGATGCCATCAAGCTTTATGACCTGCGGAAGGGGGACGTAGTTCGTGGCGTCAAGATGCCGGCGAACATGAAGCATAGACACTGATGCACTTTGGTTGTTCAGGAAATATGGAGGCGGGTAAATACTGGAATCTTGAGGAGGTCCAGGATTGCGCCGAAGGCAACAGCCCCGCCAAATTCGGCGGCGATGATCGCGATGGGCAGTGGCGCCATTGCGATTCCGAGGGTTGCGAGAGTTGTAATGATGACGACATCTGCCACAGAAGAGAGTACGAGCAAAATGCTGGGTCGCAGACCCCAGAGATCCTGGCGTCCGCGAATGACATAAATCGTGGCCTGGCTGCCAAACACGAGGCTGACCACGCACAGGGTTTGAAGTGCACCGATGCCGAGATGCAACTCGAATTTACCCACTGCCAGGATTGCGGTTGAGAATGCAAGGAAGCAGAGTCCGAGCAGCACTCCTGCAATCGTAATTCGCCCGATCTCCCAGGAGTTTGGTCTCTTTGATGGCCGCACCCGGTCAGTGGTCAGCGACATGGCAAGGAAGTCGCCAGTGATCATTACAATGACCATCAGCATCG
>CAYZVG010000063.1:0-11330 GCA_964481595.1 uncultured Occallatibacter sp.
AGTTCCTTGATGATCGTTTCCGCCAGCTTGACCTTAGCCTGATCGAACTGGCTCTCGACCGAGAGGCCAACCTTAGCCTTTTTGTATGCGTCGAGAACATCGGAGACCGAAACCGCATTCAGTCCCTTGTAGTTGATTTCACGGATATTCGGCTTTTCGCGGACGAAGATATCGAGGATGACGCCCTTTTCGGAGTCTTCGCGCTCGATGCGGAGATCTTCAAAGTAGCCGGTGTTCCAGAGCGACTGGAAATCCCGCTCGACGGAGGTTGCATCGTAGGTGTCGCCGACGTGGGTAAAGAGCCGGGCGAGGATGGTCTCCTTGGGGATACGGCGGTTGCCAATGACGCGAATCTGGGTGACGGACTGCGATTCCTGGGCAAAAGCCGCGGTGGCGGCAGAACCGGCGCAAACGGCCAGGGCCAGGACAAGCAGAAGATGGGCGATCCGCGAGGCGCGGCTCAGAGCCCGCGCTGAGCGGGGAGTGAATGTGTGCTTGATCTTCACCGGGCTGCGGCCCTGCGGCGAGCACAAGTGCTGGTGCGTTCCAAATATCGGCTTCACGGGAAAAATATGCACACCCTCATTGCTTCAAAAAATCTGGTTCAGCCTCTAGGAAAGATTGATTATATTTGACCGCGGCGACCCCACCCAAGCAGCCGGGGCGCCAACGGCACGGAAATCGTATCTTTCCCCGAATTCCCCGCCGCAGTTGCGGCGATTTCAGCGAGGCTAGTCAACGTCGAACTTCAGAATCACAGCCGCCGATTCCGCGCGTCGTGGAAATGGCTCTTGGCCCGCGAACCCGGCACTGCTTTGCTTCGGCCTCATTGACCAAGAATCGGCCCCTGAAAGCCCTCAAAAACTTCCCCAACCGCAAAGACCTCCGGTTGGGTATCCAACACTCAGTCTACCGGAACGAATCGGGTTGGGGGGCGCTTCGGCTGGTAGCATCCTTTTTAGACGCAGGCAAAGCGGACACGACAGCTTGTAGTCCTCAGGATTTTCACGATGACCCCGAATTCCGTACCCGATTCGCCGACCGTTTACCCGTTCAGCGCGCGGCTGCTGGACGGACAAGTGCTGAGCTTGTCGGAGTTCCGCGGGCAGGTGCTCTTGATTGTGAATACCGCAAGCAAATGCGGATTTACGCCGCAATATGCGGGCCTGGAGACGCTCTATCGCCGCTACCGGGAGCGGAGCTTCGCGGTGCTTGGGTTTCCTTCGAACCAATTTGGCGCGCAAGAACCGGGGACCGAAGCGGAAATTGGCGTCTTCTGCGGGCGAAATTACGGCGTGACCTTCCCCATGTTCGCCAAGATCGATGTGAATGGCGCAAATGCTGAACCGCTCTACGATTTTCTGAGGCAACAGAAGCCGGGGTTGTTCGGGTTTCTGGGGCGGGGGGCGATCCGGTGGAATTTTACGAAGTTTCTGGTTGACCGGCGGGGCCGGGTGGTGCGGCGTTATGGTTCCGCGGCCAGACCGGCCTCACTGGCAGGAGATATTGAGCGCCTGCTGGCCGCAGGAAACGACGAGCGGTCCGAGGGGCAGCCGGCTGCCGAAATCTGAATCCTTCCACGCTGGTAGAACGTCAAGAATCACGTGTGGATAGCGGGCATTTTTACTGGCCCCAACCTTTTTGCCGGTCAGCTCATCTACCATTGTAGTTTCGACAGAAAGTTGAACCGGATTCGTGGCGGCAGCGCCGTTCGACTCCGGGATTCCTGTGAGCCGGTCTGGACCAGGCGAAAAAAATGCCGACTATCGGCTGACTTAGGCCTCGTTTGACGACGAGGCGGCAAGCAATAGCGCCAAGTTCGAACATCCGGCTCAGGAGCGAGTAACAACCTTATGTGGATTGTCCGGCTTGCGCTTCGGCGGCCTTATACCTTCGTCGTCTTCGCGCTTCTGATTCTGATCGCGGGCGTCTTCAGCATCCTGCAGATGCCCACGGATATCTTTCCGAATATCGACATCCCTGTTGTGACAGTGGTGTGGTCGTACAGCGGCCTATCGGCGGAACAGATGGCCCAACGCTTTGCCTCGCCCAGCGAACGCGGCATGACGACCGCGGTGAGCGACATTGAGCACATTGAGTCGCAGTCGCTGAACGGGCTTTCGCTCATCAAGGTCTTCTTTCAGCCGCATGTGAACATCGGCATGGCGGTGGCCGAAGTAACGGCGATCAGCCAGGTGCAACTGCGCTCGCTGCCGCCGGGTTCCACGCCGCCGTTCGTGATCCAGTACAACGCATCGAGCGTGCCGGTGCTGCAGCTTGGTCTCTCAGGGCAAGGACTGAACGAGCAGCAGCTCAACGACCTGGGACAGAGCAATATCCGCGTGGCGCTGGCGACGATTGAAGGCGCGCAGACACCCTTCCCTTACGGCGGCAAACAGCGGCAGATCCAGGTGGATCTGGATCTTCATGCATTGCAGGCCAAGGGACTGTCGCCCCAGGACGTGGTGAACGCGGTGGGCGCGCAGAACCTGATTGCGCCCTCCGGCACCATGAAGGTTGACCGGTACGAATACCAGGTTGAAACCAACTCCGCGCCAGCGATGGTGGATGAGCTGAACAACTTGCCGGTAAAAACAGTGAATGGCACGGTGGTTTATGTGCGCGACGTGGCGCACGTGCGTGACGGCAACCCGCCGCAGACCAACATTGTGCGCGTGGACGGCCAGCGCGCCACGCTGATGAGCATTATGAAGACCGGCTCGGCCTCAACGCTGGACATTATCAAGGGAGTGCACGAGAAGATAGCGGAGGTTACGGGGCAGCTTCCGCCGCAGTTGAAGATCAAGGCGCTTTCAGACCAGTCGATTTTTGTGAAGAGCGCCATTAACGGCGTGGTGCGCGAGGCAATTATTGCCGCGTGCCTGACGGCCATTATGATCCTCGTATTTCTTGGCAGTTGGCGCTCGACGATCATCATCGCGGTTTCAATTCCGCTGTCGATTCTTTGCTCGCTGAGCGTGCTCTACATGCTGCACGAGACCATCAACATCATGACGCTGGGTGGCATGGCGCTGGCGGTGGGCATTCTTGTGGACGACGCGACGGTGGCGATCGAGAACATCAACCGCAACCTTGAAGAGGGCAAGGAGCTGGAGCAATCGATTCTGGACGGCTCGGCGCAGATAGCGGTGCCGGCGCTGGTTTCAACGCTCTCAATCTGTATCGTGTTTGTGCCCATGTTCTTTTTGAACGGCGTGGCGCGGTTCCTGTTTGTGCCGATGGCCGAGGCCGTGGTGTTCGCCATGCTGGCCAGCTACGTGCTTTCGCGAACACTGGTGCCGACCATGTCCAAGTACCTGCTGCACGAGCACGACGACGCGCAGACAGCGCGCAAGCAGGCCAGCCGCAATCCATTCACGCGCTTCCAGCGGGGATTCGAGGCGGGTTTCGAGGGATTCAGAAACGGCTATCTGCGCCTGCTGACGCTATGCGTAGACCACGCCAAGGTGTTTCTGACTGTTTTCATCGTGTTCGCCATCGCGTCGGTCGGCGCGCTGACTCCATGGCTTGGCCAGGACTTTTTTCCTGCGGTGGATTCGGGCCAGTTCAAGATTCACGTGCGCGCGCATACGGGAACCCGCATTGAAGAGACGGCGCTGCTGTGCGACCACGTTGACTCGACCATCCGGCAGGTGGTTCCCACCAATGAGCTGGTGACGATTGTCGACAATATTGGGTTGCCTTACTCGGCGCTGAACCTCTCCTACTCGACATCCGCGCCCATCGGCCCCGCCGATGCCGACATCCAGGTTCAGCTTTCGGAGAAGCACCGGCCCACGCAGGAGTACGTGGAGAAACTACGCACAGAACTGGCGCGCCAGTATCCCGGTGTTTCGTTTTACATGCTGCCGGTGGACATTGTGACACAGATTTTGAACTTCGGACTGACTGCGCCGATCGACCTGCAGATTGTGGGACCGAACCTGAACGGCAACCGCGCGCTGGCTGAGAAGATGCTGAACGAGGTCCAGTATGTTCCGGGCGCGGCAGACGCGCGCATTCAGCAGCCTTTTAACGAGCCCATGCTCACGGTGAACGTGGACCGCACGCGTGCGCAATCGATGGGCCTGACGCAAAAGGATGTGACCACGAGCCTGCTGGTGGCGCTGAGCGGCAGCTTTCAAACCAGCCCGAGCTTTTATCTGGACCCCAAAAACGGCGTGACGTACAACGTGGCCACGCAAACGCCGCAGTATACGCTGAACTCGATCGGAGACCTTGAGAGCCTGCCGATTCCCACAGCCACGAGCTTGCTGCAGAGCGCCAACGCGCCTCCCGGACAATCCGCGGCGGGCGCGCCGACAACGGCCGCGCCGGGCGTTTCGCAGCCGGTGAATGTTCTGGGCAACGTGGCCACGTTTACGCCGGGGACCGAACTGGGCACGGTGAGCCACTACGACGTGGTGCCGGTTCTGGACATTTATGCGAACGTGGATGGAACCGACCTGGGCAGCGTGACGCGCGCGATGGAACGCATCATGAAAGAGCACACCAAGGATCTGCCGCGCGGCTCGCAGTTTACCCTGCGCGGACAAAGCGAGACGATGTACAAGTCCTACATGGGCTTGCTGCTGGGACTGGTCTTCTCGATTCTGCTGGTGTACCTGTTGATTGTGGTGAACTTCCAGTCGTGGCTCGATCCGTTCTTGATTATTTCCGCGCTGCCGGCCGCGCTGGCGGGCATTGTGTGGTTCCTGTTCCTGACGCACACGCGGCTGAGCGTGCCTGCGCTTACCGGCGCAATTATGTGCATGGGCGTGGCCACGGCCAACTCGATTCTGGTGGTGAGTTTTGCGCGCGAGCAGTTGGACATTCTGGTTGGCGATGCGCGCACAGCAGCGCTGAATGCCGGATTTGTTCGTCTGCGGCCGGTGCTGATGACGGCGCTGGCAATGATTATCGGCATGGTGCCGATGGCGCTGGGACTGGGCGACGGCGGCGAGCAAAATGCGCCGCTGGGCCGCGCCGTGATTGGCGGATTGCTGCTGGCAACAGTTGCGACGCTCCTGTTCGTTCCCGCATTTTTCTCACTCATTCACGGCCACCTGGAGCAACGGCGCAGGACAGCGCACGGTGCGGCTCGGGCGGTGGCATTCGACGAATTTGACGAGCACCCGGAGCAGCAACTATGAGTAACGAACCTACAGAAACCCCGCAACCGACAAAGCACGACGCGATGAACGCGCCTGATCAGAAACCGATTTCGCCGCGCCTGGCCTCCCTGGTTGGAGCACTGCTGCTGGTTGTAGCGGTAGTGCTGGCCATCATCGGCATAGTCGGACGCAAGTCCGCCGATGCGGTGCTGGCCGAACGCACGCAAGAGCTGGCCGCGCCCACGGTGATTGCACTCGCGCCCAAGACGGGCGCGCCGGTAAGCAGCTTTATGCTGCCCGGCAACGTGAGCGCGTTCACCGATGCGCCAATTTACGCGCGGACCTCGGGCTACTTGAAGCGCTGGTACTTCGACATTGGCGCGCCAGTTAAAAAAGGCGCGCTCCTGGCGGAGATTTCAACGCCGGAACTGGACCAGCAGCTTGCCCAGACCGAGAGCGACCTGGCGACCGCGCAGGCCACCGCCAACAATGCGCGCATCCAGGCCGACCGCTACAGCGGACTGGTGAAGACCGACGCCGTTTCGCAGCAGGACACCGATACGTATGTGAACCAGGCGGCCGCGACCGCCGCGGCGGTTCGCTCGGCACAGGCCAATGTGCAACGGCTTCGCGAGTTGCAATCGTTTGAAAAGATTTACGCGCCATTTGACGGAGTGATTACGGCACGCACCGTGGATACCGGGCAACTGATCGACACTGGCGCCGGACACGAACTGTTCCACTTGCAGGCGCTTGGGACGCTGCGCGTTTACGCAAATCTGCCGCAGGCGTTTGCGCAGAGCGCCAAGCGCGGAATGAAGATCGACCTGACCTTCGCCGATCGTCCAGGCAAGGTGTACGCGGGAACGCTGACCAGAACCGCCGACGCAATTGACCCGGCCAGCCGTACGCTGCTGGTTGAGGTCGACGTGGACAATCGAAACGGCGAACTGCTGCCGGGCGCGCTGGCCCAGGTTCACTTCAAAACTCCGAAGGTCGGACAAGCGTTTCTGCTGCCGGTCTCCGCGCTCATCTTTCGCAAAGAGGGAATGCGCGTTGCCATTGCGGAGAGCAAAGACGGCGCTGCCGTGGCGCATCTGGTTCCGGTTGTGATTGGGCAGGACGACGGCGCAAACGTTGAGATCGTGAGCGGGCTGAGTGCAACGGACCGCGTGATTCAAGACCCGCCGGACTCGCTGATTGAAGGCGAAAAAGTTGCCGTGGTGGATGCGGCCAACACCGCAGCTTCTGGAGGCAAATAGCGATGCAGGCGCACGGGCACGCATTTGCATCGGGGATTGCGCGGCACGGCGCTGCGGCCTGCCTGCTGGCGGCGACGCTCACTGTGCAGGGCTGCAAACCTGTGGGGCCGGACTACAGCCGGCCGGGTTATCAGGCGCCGGCGGTGTACAAGGAGGCTGGTGCTTCAACGGTGGTTGCGCCGCCGAATCCGCCGGGAGGCAGTTGGCAGCCGGCGAATCCCTCCGATGGAATGCTCAAGGGCAACTGGTGGGAGATTTACCAGGACCCGCAACTGAATAAGCTGGAAGAGCGCATTGAGGCCAACAACCAGCAGTTGCGGCAGGCGCTGGAGACTTACCTTGCGGCGCGGGACCAGGTGAGCGCGGCGCGCGCCGCTTTTTATCCCACGCTGGGCGCGAACGTTTCTGCCAGCCGCGATCACTTGTCGGCCAATCGGCCGCTGGCCAGCCCGACGACCGATTACAACGACCTGGTAATTGGCGGACAGGCGAGCTGGGAGCCGGACTTTTTCGGGCGCATTCGCCGCACCGTTGAGGCGGCGCGAGAGAGTGCGCAAGCCAGCGCGGCGGACATTGCCGCCCTTGACCTGACCCTGCACGCCGAGATGGCCGCGGATTATTTTCAGCTGCGCGGCCTGGATGCGCAGGCGCGCTTGCTCGCCGATACCGTAACCGACTTGCAGCATCAGCTTGAACTGACGCAGCGGCGCTTTGCCGGAGGCATCGCCACGGGCGCAGACGTTGCGCAGGCGCAGACCCAACTTGAAACCGTACGCGCCCAACTGGTGGACGTGGGCGTGGCGCGTGCGCAGTACGAACACGCGATTGGCACGCTCGGCAACTACGACCTGTCGGCGTTCAGCATTGCGCCAGCGCCGCTTGACCTGGCTCTGCCGAAGGTCCCCGTCGGCGTGCCCTCGCAACTGTTGGAGCGTCGGCCGGACATTGCAGCGGCCGAACGCACAGCCGCCGCAGCCAATGCGCAGATCGGCGTTGCAGTTAGCGCTTTCTATCCGAACATAACGCTGGGCGGCACGGGCGGCTTTGAGAGCGCCCGGCCCGGCATCTGGATACAAGGGCCGAGCGCGCTGTGGTCGCTGGGCGCGCAGGCATCGGAGCTGCTGTTCGACGCCGGGCAGCGGCGCGCGCTCACCAGCGAAGCGCGCCACAACTACGAGGCTCAAACAGCCGCCTACCGGAACACCGTGTTTCAGGCTTTCAACGACGTGGAAGATCAGCTTTCGAGCCTGCGCATTTTGGAACAGGAGTCGAGCACGGAACAGCGCGCGGTGGATGCGGCGCGGCACTCCTTCGACCTGTCGAACAAGCGCTACAAAGGCGGCGTGACCGGCTATCTTGAAGTGCTGACCGCTGAAGCCACGCTGATCCAGAACCAACGCACCGCAATCGACATTGAGACGCGCCAGTTTGTGTCGAGCGTTGGTTTGGTTCGCTCGCTGGGTGGAGGATGGGACCGGACGCAGCTTCCCAAGTGACTTGCACGATTGTGCAACGCGCGCACCTGCAATCCATCTAACAGGGTGATTGGCAAATTTGAAAGAGGTCGACGCATGCCCTCCCCTCGTTTTTCAACTTACTTTCTTACGCATGGCGGCGGCCCCTGGCCCTACATGAATGACCCGTTCAGAAGCATGTTCACTCAGCTTGAGGCTTCGCTGGTGGAGCTGCGCGAGCGGCTGCCGGAGCGGCCGCGTGCAGTGCTTGTGGTGACGGGGCACTGGGAAAGCCCGGAGTTCGCGGTGTCAACCGGCGCAAAACCTGGCATGGTGTATGACTACTCCGGTTTTCCCGAGTTTACCTACCACATAAAATACGAAGCGCCGGGAAGTCCGGAGATTGCCGCGCGTGTGCTTGAGCTGCTGAAGGCCGGAGGGCTCGCCAGCCACGGCGATGAGACGCGCGGATTCGATCACGGAACCTTCAGCATGTTGAAGCCGATCTACCCTGACGCCGATGTTCCTGTGGTGCAACTGTCTATCAACGCGAGCTACGATCCTGAAGTGCATCTAAAGGCCGGGCGGCTGCTTGCACCGCTGAGAGACGAAGGAGTGCTGCTGATTGGCAGCGGCTCAAGCTACCACAACCTGGGGCTTTGGAACGCGCGCGGTGCGGTGCCATCAAAGATGTTCGACGATTGGCTGCAAGAGACGCTCGTGCGCATGCCGCCCGAGGAGCGGTCCGCGCGGCTGACGCGATGGACCAGCGCCCCGGCGGCACGGCTGGCGCAACCCCGCGAAGACCACCTTGTGCCGATGATGGTTGCGGTTGGCGCGGCAGAGGGTGAAGCCGGTTCATGCATCTATCACGAGGACAATTTTGCAGGAGCCATCAGCCTCTCCAGCTTCCGTTTCGGCGGACAGGAATGACGCTGCTGCGGATTGAATTAAAAGCCGAGCACAGGATGCGGGCGATAAGGCGCTTCGAGTTGCGCAATCTCTTCGGGCGCGAGCTTTAGCGACAGTGCCGCAACTGCGTCCGCGAGATGATGCGGCTTGGTTGCGCCTACGATCGGCGCGGTAACCTCAGGCCTGCTCAATAGCCACGCGAGCGCGACCTGCGCGTACGGCACACCGCGCTGCGCCGCCACCTTGCCGAGGCTCTCAACCACTTCGCGATCGGCGTCTTCGGTGCGGTCATACATGCTGTGCGCAAACTGGTCCGTCTCAAAACGCTTGGTGCTCTCCGACTGCCACGGGCGTGTAAGCCGGCCACGCGCCAGCGGACTCCACGGCAGCACGCCAATGCCTTCTTCCTTGCACAATCCCAGCATCTCGCGCTCTTCTTCGCGGTAGATGAGGTTGTAGTGGTTCTGCATGCTCACAAAGCGCGTCCAGCCCTTAAGGTCGGCGAGGTAGAGCGACTTGGCGAACTGCCAGGAGAACATGGACGATGCGCCGATGTAGCGCACCTTGCCGGACTTCACCATATCGTGCAGCGCCTCCAGCGTTTCCTCAATCGGGGTCTCGTAGTCCCAGCGATGAATTTGGAATAGATCAATGTATTCGGTGCCGAGACGGCGCAGGCACTGCTCGGCCTCAAAGAGTACGGCTTTGCGCGAGAGGCCGCGGCCATTGGGCTCGTCGCGCATGGGTCCGTGGATTTTTGTGGCGATCACGACGGCTTCGCGGCGCGTGTTGGCCGCGAGAAAACGGCCCAGCACCTGTTCGCTTGCGCCGCTCGAATAAACGTTTGCCGTGTCAAAGAAGTTGATGCCACTGTCGAGAGCTTGCTTGAAGAAAGGCTGGCTTTGCTCTTCATCGAGAGTCCACGCGTGGCGGCCAAATCCGAGCGGCCCCATTGCGGCTTCGCCGTAAGTCATGCAGCCAAGACAGAGACGCGATACTTTCAGGCCTGATTTTCCAAGACGTATGTAATCCATGGTCCTCTGTAGGATATCTTTGTTCGGCAGCGTGCGGTCCCAGGCCCCGAAACCGGGACCCAGGCGCACAGCTGCGTTTCGCGATGAGTTGGAGACGATTTAGAAAGTGATTTTTGCCGAGGCTTGAAGACTGCGAGGTCCCGCGCCTTCGGCGGTTTGCAATGCAGTGACCTGGCCGAAGCTGCCGGAATCGATTTGCATGTTGGGCGCATCGTAGTTGCGATGATTCAAAACATTGGCCGCCTCAATCATGAACTGGAACTTCATATTCTCAGCCATTGTTACGTTCTTGGCGAGCGAGGTGGAGAGGTTTGCCGTGCCTGGCCCCACAACGCTGCCCACTGAGGCCGTGCCGAAGTATCCACGATTGTCGTCAGGAAGCGTGAATGCATCTGGATTGAGCCATGAAGATGCTGTCCTCTGTTTGGGATAGAGACTCACGCCCGGCACGCGGTCGGGACGCGTGACGCCCACCGTGGAAAGAATGTTGGTTCCGGCCGGATCGGTAGAGGCTTCGTAGGGCGTGAGGTATGGCCCACTCTGTAACACGGCCACGCCGCCCAGTTGCCAGTCGCCCAGCGCGGCCTGGAGTAACGACCTTTGATTGAGCCAACGTTGGTTATGGCCTGCGGGTAACTGATAAAGGAAGGTGCCCAGCACTCGATGCTTGTGATCGTAAGCCACGTTTCCATAATCCAGGCGCGGGTTGAATCGATTGCTGAGCCAGCCACCGCCGGAAGCTCCACCGGTTACGCCCATCAGCCCGCTCGGCGCCAGGCCTTCCGCATCCGAAAGGTCGCGCGTAAACGAGTAACTCGCGTCGAAGGTGAGATTCTTGCCAGTGCGGCGTGACACCTCAAATGTAGCGCTGTTGTAGTTACTCTCCGCGGCGTTGGCGACGCTTTGAATCACACTCCAGCAGGGATATGGACGATGATCTGAGACCAGCGTTCCGCCGTCGCTGATGCATGCGCCCGTAGCCGGCGCAGCCGATGAAACAGCACCGTAGCCGAGAGTGTTCGGCTGCACCTGATTCAGATCGACCATGGCCTCAAGATTGCTGCCGTGGCTGCCCGTATAAGAGAGCCGCACGCCTACACCCTTGCCCAGATCGTGCTCCAGCGTAAGATTCCATTGCTGCACGCTGGGGTCGATGTAGTGAATAGGAAACGCCCAGTAGAAGATATCTGTGCCGGCACCGGAGCTGGCGCTTGTGTCCCACGGATGAGAGAACGAGAGCAGGGGAGTTACACCGTCGGACTGATAAGTCTGGTTAAACATTCCAAGATAAGTGGAAGAGACTCCGAAGCCGGAGGTGAGCGAGAAGCCCATGGGCGTTTCAATGAACCTTCCCCAGCCGCCGCGCACGACAGTCTTCTCGTTGCCCAGCACGCGCCAGGCAAATCCAATGCGCGGACCGAAATCGGTTCTGTCTGTGTAGCGCAATCCGCTCGGAAGCCCGGCCTGCGCAGCTGTGAGTGTTGGCGTGGGTGCAATCGAGGCTACAAATTGCGCGTTTTCGAATTGCAGAGCCTGCTGGTTAGGAACAACGAC
>CAYZVG010000064.1:0-11218 GCA_964481595.1 uncultured Occallatibacter sp.
CAGCGGTAGCCAATGCTTCCGTCGGCCTTGCGGTAAAGGTGGCGCAGGTAGCCGAGATCGCAGACGCGCTGGCGGGCCAGGGCGGCTGCGTGGTCGGAGAGGGTGTGCTCGATTTGGGCGACTTTGAACGGGAAACCGGTAGGAGAGGCAAGCGGATCGGTGAAGACCTGGCCCGTACCCGCAGCGGCCTGGGCGAGAAGGCTGCTCTTCAAGTCGGGCCTCATGCCGGATTCGCGGCTGAAGGCAAAAACAGTTCCTACCTGGACGCCGGTTGCGCCCTGCTCGAGTGCTGAGCGGAGCTTATGGGCGTTGCCGTAGCCGCCAGCCAGCCAGAAAGGCACACCAAGCTTTCGCAGCTCCGCGATGTCGACCTGGTCGCGCTCACCGTAGATCGGTTCTCCAGCGGCATTGAGCTGGAGCTTGCCACGCGGGGGCGCATTGTGGCCGCCCGCGGTGGGACTTTCGATGACCAGGCCATCGACTTTGCCGTTGGCGCGCCTCAGCATGGTGGTGGCCAAAGTGTTTGAGGAGACGATGGCGAGAAACCTTGGGCGTTGAAGAAACGGCAGAGGGCTCCTGGCGAATTCGGCCGGGGCGAAGTTTGCAGGATCGAGGCGCATCACGGTGTCTGCATCGGCAAGCTGACCCTGCGCCGCGCCCGTCACCTGCAGCTTGTACTCCGCCGCGTGATGGGCGACAAAGGCGTCGAGAACGCCGGGGATGTGCAGCGGTATACCCGCGCCCATGAGAACATAGCCGACTCCTGCGAGCATTGCGCCGTAGATTGAAGGCAGGTGCGGCATCTGCACCTTCTCAAGAAAGTTGATCCCCACTGGATTCTTGTGGCCTTCTTTGGCCAGAAAAACTTCAACGAAGTTGCTGACCATGCAAAGCTCAATGAGCTTCGGGTGACTTTGACGCTGGTGCATCGGCAGGGCCGGGAAGGGAGCACCGGAAGGCTTGCCACCGGGGACGAAATACTCGTTCCAGATGCGCTTTGCCATATCGGGGAACGGGAATGCATCGAGACCGCGGCGCATGTGGCCGCCCTGGTCACCATCGGCAAGCCGGCGTACAAAAAGAGCATCGAGCGCAGTGCCCGAGACGACGCCAAGCTGGCCAAGCTTTGAGACAGCCTGGGCAAGGCGCCAATTAGACACACCTACACCCATGCCACCCTGAATTATTCGTGGAAACGGGGTCATGAATGAATTGTTTCACAGATTGAGATTTTCCGGAGCTTTTCTTGGAAGTTGGACATTCAGTTGAGCTGAAAGTCCCCAATTTGGCTGGGAATCGCACGGAGAGGTTTTAGCTGGAATCGTCTTTCATTTGAGAGCGGACAACTACTTTCAAATATGCAGGGTGACAAAAATTTAATGCGGATGGTTGGCGTTGTAAGAAGCGATGCCGTTCACCAAAACCTCGGCAGCCATCGCAATGTCGTCATTGATTCGTGTGCGGTAGCCTCCGAAGTCACCGCCCGGAACTCGGTTCAAGGCATCGTAGGCGAACTTTAAGCTGTTGAGAGACGCATACAACATGAAGTTGGTTCGCGGTGCCGGCGGCGGTGGGGCATCGAAGTTGGGGGATGCTGTGGGAGCCGCAGCAGCGGAATCGTCGTGAACACGCACGGCCGCTTGTTTGGTGTCGTCGAGCGCTTGGTCGATCGCCGCAATCGCATTCTGTACGTAATCGCTTTGGTTCGCCGATCTCAGGAGACTGTCGGCGGCATTCGTTAGAGAGTCGTTAACGATGTTAAGGGCGATCTGGTTATTGGCTTCGGCCAGAAATTGCGACCGCAGGCTGCTCCAGTTATAGAGTTCGTCCTGGGCGCCACGGGTGTCGAAATTCGCGGTCTTCTCGTGTGCGCCGGCTGCCACGCCGAATAAGGCCAGTTCGTGGTGATCGTTGATCTTTACCCACTTGTTGCCCAGTTCCACTTCGGCCTGGCCTTTGAAGACCATAACCTCCGGGTGCGTAGCGTCAAACTCATAGTAGCCCGGCTTGACCACTTGCGTGGTTACGCCGCCATCCACAATCTGCGCCTGGTTTTGCGGAAGGGTCTGGTCCACTTCCATGGCTGCGCGGCCCTGCTCGATCTCCACCTTCGTCCGGGTCAGGTCAGGCGAGATCATCTTTACTGCGCTGTGATCGTCGAGCCGGAGAAAGATGCCCGGTGCTAACAGAACCTCAGCCTTGCCGTCGCTCGTGGTCAGTACCTGCCCGGGGTTGAGCTCGGCTCTTCCCACATTCTGGTTATTCAGTTTTCTGCCATCGAGATAAGCCGTGCCCTCGATATAATTCACCGTGCCGGGACGGGCTGGGTTTGCGGAAAATGCCGGCGCGCAAGTCATCCCCATCCCAAGCAATGCGGCCGTAATTCTCCAGTGCCTCATGGTATTCACCGGAATTTCCATTTTGCCTTTCGGCTCGATCATACGGCCACTTATTCCAACTGCAAAAAGGAAATGCAGGTCTAGAGCTTTTCGCGCAGGAAGCTGATGACCTGCTCGGCCTGGACAACGCCCACCATGCGTCCCTGCGGGTCGATTACCGGCAGGGCGTGAAGGTTGTATTTATCGAATATTTCGGCCAGCTCGTTCTGATGCATATCGGCGGGGCAGGAGAGGACGCGAGGCTCGCTCAACACGCTTAACCGCGTTTCTGGCTGAGCCATCACGAGGCGAGCGAGCGAGACAGCTCCGCGAAGCATTCGCTTGTCGTCGAGTAAGAAGACTTCCGTCACAGTTTCCGGATCGCCGTCGAAGCTGCGCAACGCCTGCACAGCCTGCGCGACGGTGGCGTCGGCACTCAGGTAAACGAAGTCGGTGGTCATGCAGCCGGCAGCAGAGTCTTCGTCGAACTCGAGGAGTTCCTCGACTTCCTGCCGCTCTTCCGGCTCCATTTCTTCGAGGATGGCGTCGGATTGCTCCTCGGAGAGCTCGGCCAGCAGGTCGGCTGCGGCGCCGGGGTCCATCTCCTCGACGATGTCGGCGATGCGCTCCTCGTCAAGCTTTTCAAGCAGAGCTTTTTGCAGCTTGGGGTCGACTTCTTCGAGTGTTTCTGCGGCTACTTCCTCGTTGAGCGAAGTGAAGACGGCCTCGCGCTCTGCCGGCGCCAGATCTTCAAGGATGTCGGCCAATTCAGAGGGGTGAATGCCGGCCAGGCGCTCGTGTTCGATGCGCAGCTTGACGCGCCGGGCGGGATCCGGCTCAATGACGTCGACGAATTGCCAAGGGATGGCGCGCGCGTGAAGCTTGCGGGAGATGGACTCGAGTTTGGCTCGCGGCAAAATGCCTTTGAAGATCCTGCGAAACGCGCCGCGCAGGCCTACTTCGACCTCGGCTACGCGCAGCAAATGGGCCGCACCGTGCTCCATCCACTCAAGATCGACGTCGTTGACGCGAACCACTTTGCGGCCGTGGATGTCGATGATCTGGCGGTCGACGAGGTCTTGCTGAAGGTAGAGGTAGTTGCCCTCGTCCTTGAGCGGCGTCAAAGCTTCGGCTGACTTCAGCTCCAGAGTACCGGCCGGAGTTTCAATCACTTGTTGTGAGCTGACAAGCGAGAGCCCATTGCGGGTTCTTAGCACCAGGCCTACCACCTTGCCTCCATCTGGCCCGGTGGCGACGGCAATATCCTTGAGTTTGCCGCGAAGGTGCCCCTGTGGATCCGTCACCGGAGTGCCGAGGAGGGCCGTGAGGCTGACACGGGTTGTGGTGCGCGGCTCCATGGCTTGAGTCTAGGCTCCGAGACGCAGTTTACTCCTGCCAAAGGCAAGAGTCAGGTTGAGGAGCCGCCTTTGACACGGGCCGGAAGTTTGCGGCCGGAACAGATCGACGAAGCCGGACGCGGTGCTTGACACAATCGCATCGAACCATGAAACTGCCAGCAAGGTTGATGGTGCGGGGGAGTGCGGCCTGGCAACCCACACCTGCGGAGGCGGACGGCAGCCCGGTGACAGAACCAAATCGTGAAAGGCGGAGCTTTCGGCTTAGCTCGACGATGGAGAGCGTCGGCGAGGTCGAAGGGGCCGCGGACAAGCTGGCTGGGGAGGCGGGTCTGGACGAAGACCAGCGCTTTCATATCGCGATGGCGATGCGGGAGGCTGCCATCAACGCTGTACTGCACGGCAACGAGTACAGGCCCAACAGCTTTATCGATGTATCGCTCGAGAATACGGGCACCGATCTGGTTTTCAAGATTGCCGACCAGGGAGAAGGCTTCGATCCCGACCATTTGCCCGATCCACTGGCGCCGGAAAACATTCTCCGCGGCACTGGCCGCGGGATATTCCTCATTCGGTCACTGATGGATGAGGTACACTTTCGACAATTGCATCCCGGGACTGAGTTGACGCTGGTAAAGCATCTGACGCCGGCGAAAGAAAAAACCTAGCATGGTGACGGGGAGTGGCTGTAGGATGTTTCTTCCCCGGCGGGCTTGCCGGTGGAGGAGGATTTCCGCAAGCCGGCGGCCGTAAAGATGCTATAACCGAAGTACCGAAAAAGGAGGAATTTCCGTGGCACTTGCGATCGCTTCGCGTGAGGTGGATGGCGTTACCGTATTGGATCTGAGCGGACGAATCACACTGGGCGAGGGCAGCGTGCAGCTGCGCGACGCCATTCGTGACCTCATTGGCAAGGGACAGAAGAAGATCCTGCTCGATTTGGGAGATGTGAATTATATCGATAGCTCGGGTTTGGGCGAGATGGTGAGCGCCTACACCACGGCCAAGAACCAGGGCGCTAGCGTCAAGCTGCTCAAGCTGACGAAAAAAGTCCACGACCTGCTACAGTTGACCAAGCTCTACACCGTCTTCGACATTTACGACGACGAGGCGAGCGCGATCGCTTCATTCAAGTAACTCGACTGGGGAAAGTTTCGGCCCAGCACGAATCGAAATCGCCCAATCCGCCTATCGGCGGCTTGGGCGATGTTCTATGAATTCGAGAAAACCTCCGCGGTGCCCCGGCCCCCTGAAACAATCAAGCGCATTGACGCGGCCAGGGTAGACAAAGCCCAGAAAGTCGAAGACCACCCGCTGCCGGCAGCAAGGAGGGGATGAGGATGAGCATCTTTGGAGACAAGACCGACGCGCCGCAAATTATTCATTCAATCAGCGGACCGGAGTTGGCCGAGCTTGTCCGCGAGATGGGTTTCGTGCCAGAACTGATGACAGACTCCGGGGGCGACCCGCTGATCAAGTTCAGAATTGAAGGCATGATGTGCCTCATATACTTCTATGGCAACAAGGATGGCCGCTGCGACAGCCTGCAATTCTCAGCTGGATTTACGAATAAGCCGGCCATTACCAAAGTGAACGAGTGGAATGCCAAGAAGAGATTCCTGAAAGCCCACCTGGATTCAGAGGGCGACGTAATCGTAAACATGGACTTTGAGATCGACGGCGGCGTGACGCCAGCGTTCCTCCAGGAGCGGCTAAAGCGCTGGCGCGCAGTCTTCCTGAGCTTCACGTCGTTCATGCGGGAATGACCGGCAGCGTCCGCGCTGGGGGTCTGCTATGGGCGCGGACGGCCGAGTTGACCTGCTTAGAAATTGACTGCCGGCACGGCTTGCGCTGCCGGGCTGGCTGTAAAGTACGCAGTGTTCTGGTGGAATCCAGCCATGCCCGCCCAGATGCTGTTGGGGAACTGCAGGATGAAGGTGTTGTAGTCCTGCAACGAATCGTTGTAGCGCTTGCGCGCTACGCTAATGCGGTTCTCAGTGCCGGAGAGCTCATCCTGCAGGCGCATGAACTGGTCGCTGGAGCGCAGTTGCGGGTAGTTCTCGGTGAGCAGCAGCAGACGGCCGATGGCGCCGTCGAGCTGGCCATTCGCGGCGATCTTGGCTGCCGGACCCTGGGCATTCAGCATGCCAGCGCGCGCATTGGCGATGTCACCGAAGACAGTGCTTTCCTCTTTGGTGAAACCCTTTACGGTGGACACCAGGTTGGGGATCAAGTCGGCACGGCGCTCCAGTTGCACGTCGACCTCAGACCATGCGGCCTGCACCGCCTGGTCCTTGGCGACCATCTGATTCTTTGCGCTCACATAGCTGCCGAAAACCCCCAAAACCACCAATAGCAGAACGGCCACAATGACCAGCGTGATTACAATTCCCTTGCTCATACAGTTTGATTCTCCTCCGTAAAACGCAGCTAATAGCCTTTAGCCATTAGTTTGTGGCTCCCAGGCCGTATTTCGTAAATCGTCGCAATGGCTGAAGTCAAATCCCTCAGGGGTCAAAACCCCCGATTTTTACCGCCAATTGCGGCACGACTGAAGTCGTGCCCTGTTCCAAGGCGGGTTTATGAATCAAGTTTTACCAGCTTCCTCCGGCGCCGCCGCCACCAAAACCGCCTCCGCCGAAACCGCCGAATCCGCCACCACCTCCGCCTCCGCCTCCGGAAAATCCGCCGCCTCCGAAGCCTCCGCCGTACCCGCGACGGCCCCCTCCGGCCATTAGACCGAGACCCCAGGCGCCAAAGAGGCCAAATCTGCCGAGGACACGGAATAAGTAGAAGATGATGACGAGGGCGATGATGATTCCTTTAAGCACACTGAACGCGGATGGGGCGCGTTGCGGGGGAGCAGCCTCCGGAGCAGGCTGATCCTCGAGCGTGACGCCAGCGTCGGCGGCGATGACCTTGGCAACTTCACCGACCGCCAGCGTAACT
Source organism: uncultured Occallatibacter sp. (assembly GCA_964481595.1). GTDB lineage: Bacteria > Acidobacteriota > Terriglobia > Terriglobales > Acidobacteriaceae > Telmatobacter. Next base: position 6,683 of record CAYZVG010000064.1, read on the forward strand.
GCGCCGTCGTAGTCGCTGGCACGCAGGTCGGGAACCATCTCGCGGCCGATGTCGCCAACCTTGCCGTCGGGCAGGATGCCTTCAAGACCGTAGCCGACTTCGATGCGGTACTTATGGTCGGCGACAGCAAGAAGGACGAGCACGCCTTTGTCAGTGCCCTTGCGGCCGATTTTCCATTTGGTTTCGAGCTGGTCGGCGAAGTCGGCCGCATCGTCGCCATTGAGGTCGTGCACCGTCACGACGGCGATCTGCGAATTGGCGTTTGAGTGGTCGAGCTGCGCGCAGATCGAGTCAAGCCGCGCAATGGCCTCAGGTGACAGGACGTGCGCATAGTCGCTGACGTAGTCGGTGGGCGGGGGCAGGTCGGCAACGTTTTCGGCGCGAGAGGGGTACGAAAAAAGAAAGAAAAATGCCGCCACGAGGGGCAACAAAACGGCCGAATGGTCGTGCCGAAGGCCTTTCATCCTGTTCAATTGTACGCGGGTGGGCGGGCGAAAGTTCCCGATGCAGGGGCAGAGTCTGCTATGAACTTTCGCGCGGGCAGCGTTGCGAGGGAAAATCGGGTCAGACGAGACGGAAGCCGATGGCTTTGGTGGCTCCAAGGTCGAGGCCGACAACGAAGTCTGACCCGATTTGCACCGCAACCCAAAGGGCTGGGGCCAATTTTCCCCATTCCTTTGTCGCTCGTCGCTAGCAGACACCCGGTATGCGTCGCAACTCGCTTCGCGAGCTGAGAAAAATTGGCTCCCAGCGTCGCCCACGGGAAAGTTCATAACAGACTCTCGGCTCTACACTGGATAGGAAATGACTGAGAACCAGCTTCCCTCCCCTCCCATCGCCCGCAAAGTCCATATCGAGACCAAGTTGCATGGGGTCACGCTTGTGGACGATTATGCATGGCTGCGCGATAAGGAGAATCCGGACGTGACGGCCTACCTCGAAGCCGAGAACGCTTATGCCGAGGCGGTAATGGCTCCGCTGGCCGGCCTGCGCGAAAAGCTCTACGAAGAGATGCTGAGTCACGTGAAGCAGACCGACATATCGGTTCCCTACCGCGACGGCGCGTGGTGGTACTACACGCGCACGGAGGAGGGATTGCAGTATGCAATCTACTGCCGCAAGCGGGGCGGGACGGCGGGACCTGACGACGATGCGGCGGAAGAGGTGCTGATCGACGGCAACCAACTGGCGCAGGGGCATTCATTTTTTTCGATTGGCGACACTGACATTAGCGACGATGACCGCTGGCTGGCCTACACGACCGATCTGACGGGTTTTCGCCAGTACACATTGCGCATCAAGGATCTTGCGACTGGCGAGACTCTGCCGGGCGAGGTGGAGCGCGTGGGATCCGTTGTGTGGGCCGCTGACAATCGCATGCTGTTTTATACCGTAGAGGATGAGCAGCAAAAGCGCCAGTTTCAACTCTTCAGGAACTGCGTTCAGCAGGCCACTGAAGCTGAATTGGTATATCAAGATGACGATGAGCGGTTCAACCTGGGCGTCGGGCGAACGAGAGACGGGAAATACATCCTTGTGGAGTCGGGCAGCCATACGACGAATGAAACCCGGGTGCTGCCGGCCGACGAGCCGGCCGGCGAATTCAGGGTCATCAGCGCACGCGAAGATGAACACGAGTATTCGGTGGACCACCGCAATGGGCTGTGGTTTATCCGGACCAATGATCGAGGGCGCAACTTCAGGCTGGTGACTGCGCCGGTTGCGAAGCCTGCCCGTGAAAATTGGACCGAACTGATTGCGCATCGCGACAACGTGATGCTCGAAGACGCGGATCTGTTTGCCGGGTTCTTTATTGCTTGTGAGCGCGAGGACGGGCTGCCGAGGTTGAGGCTGTGGAAGTTTACGGGGGATGGGCGAGAGGCCGCGCCTGCGGCAGAGATTGCTTTCCCGGAGCCGGCATACAGCGCGCATCCGCATATCAACAGAATTTTTGAAGCAACGTCGTTCCGGTATGGATACCAGTCGCTCGTAACGCCAAGCTCGGTTTACGAGTATGACGTGAGCGCGGGCACATCGACTCTGCTGAAGCAACTGGAGATTCCAGGCGGCTTCGACCGGACACTTTACGCAAGCGAGCGGGTACACGCGAAGGCGGCGGATGGCGTCGAGGTTCCGGTGTCGATTGTGTATCGGAAAGACAAGTTCGCGGCGCGCGGTGCGGGAGCATCGAGACCGGCGAATTCCCAGGTCCCAGAATCGGGACCTGGGGCACCCAGGAACGCGCTTTACGTGTACGGCTACGGGTCGTATGGGTATTCGCTGCCGCTCGGCTTCAGCTCGAACCGGTTGAGCCTGCTCGATCGAGGCGTGGTGATGGCGTTTGCGCACATACGCGGCGGAGGCGATTTGGGCGAGCCGTGGCACGACGCGGGCAAGATGCTGGTGAAGCGCAATACGTTTACGGACTTTATTACTGCCGTGGAGCATTTGACGGACGCGGGCTACGGCGATCGGAAGCGCGTTGCGATTGAAGGCGGCTCGGCGGGAGGGTTGTTGATGGGCGCGGTGGTGAACCTGCGGCCGGAGCTGTTTCGCGCGGTGGTTTCACACGTGCCGTTTGTCGATGTAATGAATACGATGCTCGACGCATCGCTGCCCTTGACGGTTCCCGAATACGAGGAGTGGGGCGATCCGAATCAGGAGCAGTACTTCAAATACATGCTGAGCTACTCCCCGTATGACAATCTGCGGGCGGGGAATTATCCGGCGATGTTAGTCAAGACTTCTCTGCACGACAGCCAGGTGATGTACTGGGAGCCGGCGAAGTACGTGGCCAAGCTGAGGACGCTGAAGACGGATAAAAATCCGCTTTTGCTGGTTACAAACATGAAGGCCGGGCACGGCGGCGCGAGCGGGCGGTATGACTATCTGAAGGAGATTGCGCTGGATTATGCGTTTCTGCTGAGGGAGCTGGGAATCGTGTAACGAATCGGCTGCGCCTTCGTCTCAGCGTGAAGGGGTTGCGATGCGCCGAAACGGATGGATGCTCGCTGCGATGGCGTGCCTGGCGCCTGCTGGGTGCCTGGGGCAGCAGGGTGCGCCTGTCACTGCTACGCCAGTGGCAAATCCGACGTTGGAGCAGGTGAAGCTATTCAATGACGTGAGAGGCTTTATGGCGCCAATCCTGATTCCGGTGGACAAACGGCAGCCTGAAGGCACATGCAACGGGCCGAAGGAGGACGGTGACGTAAAGTTTTCATTCATCGTGGATTTGAACGGGCGTGCGCGCAATATCGCATTTGAAAAGGCACTCGGCAACGACGTGGATTATTCCGCATTGCGCATCATGGAAAACGACCGATTCGAACCTGCGGAATTCAATGGCGCACCGGTCGCGTCATTTGGCGCGCTTGACATGCAATTCGAAAGCTGCGGCTTGGCGGAAAAGGATAAGTCGGAAAGGAAGACTGAGAGCGTCATCATTCCGACCCTGCGGATTCAGAGTTACGACTTCTCGTTTCGACCCCAAGCAGTACGGGCGGACGGTCAGACGGAAGTAATCCTGGCGCCGATCTCAGATTCGCTTGAGACACCGACTCATGTTGAGAAGGTGGGCGGCGAAGTCACGCCCCCAATCGTCATACACTCCGCTGAGGCCGAGTTCTCAGATTACGCGCGGAGGCATCGAATCGGGGGATCCGGCAACTTGAGTGTTGTCGTGGATGAGCACGGCTTCCCGCATGACGTGCAACTGGATACTGCCGATCCTGATTCCAAAGTTCTCGATCCATCATTAGTGCTGAATGCAATTAGCGCGATTCGGCAATACCGGTTCAAGCCTGCGATGAAGAATGGAATGCCCGTGCCGGTTCAAATCCAAATTGAAGTTGATTTCCGGTTGAACGTTGACGTTCATTAGTCGGCATTCTTGGGCTCCGCCAGCGTCCTCTCCAGGCTCGCCGAGTCTTCCGCGTTCAGCGACTTTAGAGCAGGGTTGATTTGCTTGAGAAGGCCGCAGAGGACCTTGCCGGGGCCGGCTTCGATGAACAAGTCTGCGCCCAAAGACTTCAGCGATTGTATGCAATCGACCCAACGCACTGCTCCGGTGACCTGGCGAGTGAGCGCGTCGCGCGCGGCGTCGGCGGTGGTGACGAGGTTTCCCGTGACGTTGGCGGCGACAGGGATTTTGGGATCGTGCATCGTGAGACCGCTAAGGACGCGGGCTACCTCTTCCTGCGCGGACTGCATGAGCGCGCAGTGGAAGGGCGCGCTGACAGGAAGCATCACGGCGCGGCGCGCGCCTTTGGCCTTGCAGAGCGCTGACGCCTTCTCTACCGCCGCGAGGGCGCCGGAGATTACCGTCTGTCCCGGAGAGTTCAAGTTTGCCGCCTGCACCGTTAGACCGGTTTCACGTGCGGCTTCTGCGCAGGCTTCGGCAACCTGAGCGGCGTCGAGCGCGAGAACGGCTGCCATGGCTCCTTGTCCCGCTGGAACGGCCTGCTGCATTGCGTGACCGCGCGCCTTGACCGCCCGAACCGCATCGGCAAACGAGAGAGTTCCTGCAACGACATGCGC
>CAYZVG010000065.1:0-11205 GCA_964481595.1 uncultured Occallatibacter sp.
TGCGGGCATCTACGGGGTTCTTGGAGCGCGCGCGCGCATGATCCCCATGCACATTGTTGTGGACAACCCTGGCGGCAGCCGCACGGTGAACGTGGAGATTCTGGACATGCCGGCATTAACGGCGCAGGCCATGGCCGTGGTTCTCTACCAGTCGCTGCTGCAGGCCAACGACAACAGTGACTCAACAACCTATCACGTGACCGGAGGCATCGACATGGAAGGCCACGAGCCCTCGGCCTTCGATATCTGGGCCACTCCCGGCGAATCGAACCCGCCGGCAACCGCCGCGGCATTGGCTGCCGGGGAGCAGTTTCAGCAGATCTTTACCAACAGCACGCGGCACGAGGCAATTCGCGACCTGAATATCCATGTGACGGCGATTCCCCGGCGCATGAGTGTGGAGCTGGAAGGCGCGCGGTTGATCTCTGCCGATACGGCGCACGCCGGGGACCGCATTGTGGTAGAAGCGACGCTGCGTCCCTGGCAGCAGCCAGCGCGCAATGTGCGCATTCCCATTACGTTGCCAACACGGTTGACTGCGGGCACGTTGCGGCTGCTCGTCTCAGATGGCGCTACGCTGGACCGCGCACTGAATCCGCCGCACCTTCCGGGACGCCAGCCCGACCTGGATGCCGTGCTCGCGCAGTACCGCAATCAACACGCTGGCAACCGCATCTACTTGAGCCTGTTGACGCCTGAAACCCAGGCTGCGGTAGCCGGGGAGACGCTGACCAGCCTGCCGCTTTCGCTTGCCAATGCTCTTGAACCGATGCGGTCCGCACAGGATGCGGGACTGAATGGGGAGTCGGCCGAGGTGCTTGTGGATGCGCCAGCCGACGGAGTTTTAAGCGGATTTCAGATAGTCAACCTCCACATTGCACCGGGAGGCGGTTTAAACTAAAGGAGCAGAACCAGACATTGCAATTTTTCGCTTCACCCGGCGCCTTGGGGAACAAGCCGGACTGTCAATCAAATCCCGAAGAGGAACACTCGAAAGCCATGGCTCAGATACAAGGACTTGCAGTTCACGCGGCTGGTGCAGAGCTTCTGCCCTATCACTACGATCCCGGCAAGCTGGGCCCACAGGAAGTTGAGATTGCCATTACCCACTGCGGCGTTTGCCACAGCGATCTTCATTTGATATCGAACGATTGGGGCATCAGCCATTATCCATTCATTCCTGGCCACGAGATTATCGGGACGGTTGCGGCGATTGGCAACGAGGTAAAGCAACTGCAGCTTGGCCAGCGCGTGGGCCTGGGCTGGCAGTCAAACTCCTGCGGCCATTGCGAGTGGTGCATGAAAGGCATGGAGAATCTGTGCCCTGAATCGGAGGGCACCTGCGTTCATCGCAACGGCGGCTATGCCGAGCGTGTGCGCGCCAATGCCCGCTTTGTTGTGCCGGTTCCCGATGCGCTGCCCAGCGAACAGGCCGCACCGCTGCTGTGCGGCGGCATTACGGTTTACAATCCTCTGCGCATTCATGGCGTGAATCCTTCTTCGCGCGTGGGCGTTGTGGGCATTGGCGGACTGGGCCATATCGCGATTCAGTTTGCGCGTGCGTTTGGCGCGCATGTCACGGCCATCTCCACCTCGCTGAACAAAGAGAAAGAAGCGCGCGCTCTGGGAGCGCACCACTTCATCAACAGCCGCGAAACCAAATCAATGCGCGACGCCGCCGGAAGCATGGACTTTATTCTGGCCACGGTAAACGCCGATCAGGACTGGGGAAATTACGTGCAGGCGCTCAGGCCCACGGGAACGCTCTGCTTTGTGGGCGTGCCTCCGTCACCGATATCGGTTCATGCGTTTCCGCTCATCTCCGGTCAGCGCTCCATCAGCGGCAACCCCACCGGCAGCCCTTTCAGGATTCGCGAGATGCTCGACGTGGCCGCGCGCCACGGAGTGAAGGCCACCACCGAGCTGTTCCCCATGTCAAAGGCCAACGAAGCCATCGAGAAGGTAAAGAAGAGCAAGGTCCGGTACCGCGCCGTGCTGGCGAATTAATTCGCGGCTCGCGCGCTGGATAAATATGAACGATTCAAGTACGGCCGGCATTGAGGAAATCGATGCCGGCCGTTTCTGTTATCCGTCGTAGCTCAGGGCTGTTATCCGTCGTAGCGCAACGCGGTTGAAGGATCGGTTGTGGCGGCGCGAATTGCCGGCCACAGGCCCGCGGCCAGCGCAATGGCAAACAGAACAACCCCGCTGGCCACATAGCTGGCGGGATCGTCAACCTTGACGGCGCCGCTAGTGTTTGTATCTGCCCGCGCGGGCGGAAGGCTGGCTTGCGCGGGCAAATTTTGCACTGGGGTAATCCTCGGCTCGCGCTAAGTCTTTTCGATATTTCAGTGGCTGGAATTATCGCCGCCTTATCCACAAAATCCCCTTTTTGCAACGTTGACCCGTCTCGTCAGGCTTCGTAGAGTCAGTTAGCGGGCTTATGTCGAGGCCCGCCATTTGCCATTGGAAAACCGGCTTTTCCGGCTAGCGGCAATCGGATTCCAGGCTCGCTTAGACGCGAAGAAAACGCTTGAACGTTCGGGAGCAAAGATGCTGAAACTAAAGAAAATCCACATCCTCGGCTTTAAGAGCTTTTGTGACCGCACGGAGATTGCCGTGGCGGGAACAGGCACGGCCGTGATTGTGGGGCCGAACGGGTGCGGCAAGTCAAACATTCTGGACGCAGTGACCTGGGTGCTGGGCGAGCAGAGCGCCAAGTCGCTGCGCGGCACGCACATGCAGGACGTGATCTTTGCCGGCACGCGCGACCGCAAGCCGCTGGGCATGGCTGAGGTGACCATCACGATGGTCGATCCCGAAGCTTACATCGGCCCGATGGCCGTGGAGCCGGAAGTGGTGATCGACAACGACGGCCCAATGGATTGGGACGAGGCCGAGCTGCGCCGCAAGCGCGCCGCCGAAGCCGAAGAGATGGCCGCAGCGCAGCAGCCTGGCCACTCCATTGACGAAGACGAGGCGGAAGAGGCGCAGGCAGCAAACGAAGGTCCGCAAGCGGTAGTGCTCAAGATTCGCCGCCGCAAGTTCCATCGCACGCCGGCGCAAAAGGGCGAAGTGGTGATTACGCGCCGCCTGTTCCGCACCGGAGAAAGCGAGTACCTGCTCAACGGAAAGCTCTGCCGTCTGCGCGACATTCAGGACATCTTTATGGGCACCGGCCTGGGGCCGGAGAGCTACGCCATCATCGGCCAGGAGCGCATTGGGCAACTGCTCAGCTCAAAGCCGCATGATCGCCGCGCCATTATTGAAGAAGCAGCGGGCATTACGCGCTTCAAGACCAAGAAGCGGCTGGCGGAGCTGCGGCTGGAGAGCGCCAAGCAGAACCTTGCCCGCGTTGACGACATATTTGAAGAAGTAACGCGGCAGATGAACTCGCTGAAGCGCCAGGCGGCCAAGGCCGAGCGCTTTGCCGCAGTGCGCGACGAGCTGCGCGGACGGCTGCGTGTGGTGCTCTCAAGCCGCATGGCGCTGATGGATGCCGACCAGGTAAATCTGGAAAAGCAGATTGCTGCGCTGAGCGAACGCGTGAACGAGTCGTTTGAAAAGATTGGCCAGCAGGAGGCCAACCAGCACGCGCTGACCGAACGCGGCTACGAGCTGGACCGCGACGGACATCTTGCGCAGGAGCGAACCAACGAGGCTGCCGTCGAGCTGGAGCGCGCGATTGCACGCGAGCGCAGCAACACCGAGCGCGTGGCCGATCTTGAAACGCGCATTGCCGCAGCAGCCGCAGAGTTGGAGCAAACCCGCGTTCAGCTTGCGGGCATTGCGGAAGAGCGCACGCAGCAGAAGAGCTTTCTGGATTCGGCCGCGGGCGAGGCCCGTGAGTTCCGGCAAAATGTGGAAGCGCGCCAGCAGGAAGCGCGCTCCGCGGCAGACGAAGTGTTTAAAGAAGAGCGCGAGCTTGAAGCCGAACGCCGCCATGCAATGCAGCTTGTAACGCTGGCCGGCAACGCGCGCAACTTGACCGCGCAGGCTGAGGAGTCGCTGGCAGCGCTGGAGCGCGAGGCAGAGCGGCTGCGGGCCGAGATGGGCCAGGCCACGAATGAGCGCGAAGATCTGGGCGTAGAGAGCGGACAGGCGCGGCTGCGGTTTGAGTCCGCAGGCGAAGAGCTGAAGCGGCTGGAAAACGAGATTTCCTCGCTGCGCGAAACTCTGCATGTGAAGCGGGCCGAAGAAAGCTCGACACGCGCGCGGGCCAACCAACTGCGCAGCGATCAGGCCACCGTAACAGGTCGCCGCGACTCGCTCGAGTCGCTGATCCGCAACCACAGCTACTCCACCGAGAGTGTGCGCAAGCTGCTAAAGCCCGATGCGCTGGGCCATGGCCGCTCGCCGGTGGGCACGCTGGCCGATTTTCTTGAAGTGAGCGGCGAGCACGAGGCGGTGGTCGACGAGTTTCTGCGCGAAGAACTGAACTACGTTGTGGTGGAAGACTGGGGTGCGGCGGAAGAAGGCGTGCGGCTGCTGAAGGCCGGCGACGGACGCGCGACATTCCTGATTCACTCCGATGCGCAGGGCACGCTGTTCGACGAAAACGCCGGCAAGGTGGATGAGCCGGGCCTGATTCCCATGCGCGACGCCATCAAAGTGCTGAATGGGTTTGGCCGTTCGCTTGAGGCGATTCTGCCCAAGCTGCGCCACAGCTACCTGGCGGCAAGCGCGGAAGACGCGCGGCGGCTGACTGAGCTTTACACGCACGCCTATTTCCTTACGCCGGAAGGCGAGTGCTTTCACAACGCCACGGTGACCGGCGGCAAACCCGCCAGCGAAGGCCCACTGGCGCTGAAGCGAGAACTGCGACAGGCCGAGGCGCGGCTTGCAAAACTCGGCGGCGAGCTTGGCAAGGCCGAAACCGAAGCGGCCATTCTTGTCCGCAACATTGAAGAGCTGAACGCACGGCTTGAAGCTACCAGCGAGCAGCGGCGCACGGCTGAGTCGCAAAGTGCCAATCTGGGCGCGACCCTGAAGCAGATGGAAAGCGAGACGCAGCGCATTGAGCGTCGTATGCAGGAGTGGGAGCTGCAGGCCGCGCGCAACAAGGACGCCTGCGAGATTAAACGCAACACCATTGAGCAAAAACGCGAAGAGACGGCGCGGCTTGAAGCCGAGCGGGCGCAGGCCGAGGCCGGGCTTGAGGAGCGGCAATCGCAACTGAACCTGAAGCGGCAGCAGCGCGAAGCCCTGCAACAGGAGGCAGCGCGTTTAACGGCCGAGCTGGCCGGGCTTGAAGAGCGCCGCCGCGGCGCAGAGGCGGCTTTCCAGCGCATCGACCGGCTCTATGCCGATCTCGATCGCCGCGTGAAGGCAATTGAACAGCAGCGGGCCGCCGCCACCGCCGAGCGGGAGCAGCGCATTGCTGAGAGCGCCAGCCTGGCCGCGCGGCAGATGGAGCTAACTGCGGCGCGCGCCGAGGCACTGGCTCTTGCCCAATCCATTACCGAACAGTCGAAGGCGCTGCGTTCGCAGCTTGCCGAACTGGAGACGCAGCTCAAGACCGAGCGCGCGGCTCTCGATCAACTGCGCGACAACCGAGCCACGCTGCAGAGCGACCTGGCCAAGCTGCACTCCGACCTTGAGTATCTTGAAGCCAGTTGCTTGACAGAGGTGAACCTGGAGGCCCAGGTTCTGCGCGAGGATGCCGAGATAGTGCGCATCGCCGGCGACGAACTTGCCGCCGAGGAAGAGACCTGCCGCAGCCTGAAGCAGCGCATCGAGCAGATGGGGCCGGTGAACATGATGGCCCTGGACGAATACAAGGAGACCGCCGAGCGCCACAGCTTCCTTGAAACGCAACGCAAAGATCTGGTCGAGTCGATCGAGAACACGCAGGAGACGATCAAGGAGATCGACCAGATTACGCGCACCAAGTTTGAAGAAGCCTTCGCCAAGATCAACGAGAACTTTGGCATGGTGTTTGCGCGGTTGTTCCAGGGAGGCCAGGCCCTGCTGCGGCTTACCGACGCGGAAAACCAGGACGAGAGCGGCCTGGAGATTGTGGCCTCGCCTCCGGGCAAAAAGCTGCAAAATGTGCTGCTGCTTTCGGGCGGCGAAAAATCGCTGACTGCGCTGGCGCTGCTGGTGGGCATCTTCCAGTTCCAGCCCAGCCCCTTTTGCGCGCTGGACGAAGTGGATGCGGCGCTCGACGAGACCAACGTGGGCCGTCTCTCCGACCTGCTGCGCTCGCTCAGCAAGGAGACGCAGTTCCTGCTGGTCACGCACTCCAAGCGCATGATGCAGTCCGCCGACATGATCTACGGCGTAACCATGCAGGAACGCGGCGTATCAAAGGTGATCAGCGTAAAGCTGGCCGGAGAGCAGCGCCGCGCCACGGCATAGGCGCGGTTGAATGGCAGTTCAGTAGAGTGATGGCGCTGATTGGGTAGTCCGCAGAGAGCGGAGGTCTAAGTGCCGGTTCCGGCAAAGACCACGCCGATGGTGCGCATGATGATCTTGAAATCGAGCCAGACGGTCCAGTTCTCGATGTAGGTCACATCCAGAGAAACGTAGCTGGCAAAGGAGGGGTCCTGGCGGCCCTGTACCTGCCACAGGCCGGTGATGCCGGGCGTAACGTCGAGCCGGCGCAGGTGGCTGAGCTTGTACTCCTTCACCTCGCTGGCGATTGGCGGGCGCGGCCCCACAATGCTCATTTCGCCCCTGAGGACGTTGATGAACTGGGGCAGCTCGTCAAGCGAGTACTTGCGCAGAAAACGCCCCAGGTTCGTGATGCGCGGGTCGTTCGAGACCTTGAACAGCACGCCATCGCGCTCGTTCAGGTGCATCACTTCGGAACGGCGCTTCTCCGCATCCTGGACCATGGTTCTGAACTTGATGCAGCGGAAGACCCGTCCCCTTTTGCCGATACGCTCGGAGCGGTAGAGCACCGGTCCTGGCGAGTCGAGCTTTACAGCAATGGCGATAGCGGCAAGCAGTGGCGAAAACAGAACGAGGGCGAGGGCCGAAAACACGACGTCGATGCCGCGCTTGACCATCAGCCCGATCTCAGGAACCTGGCCGCAATGGAGAGGGATGGTTGGAAACTGACCGATGTACTCAACCGGATTGTTCCAGGTAAGGCCGTCGTACATGTCCGGAATGACGCGCAGATCGATGCCATGTGCGCGGGACTGCTCTAGCACGGTTTGCACCGAGCCGCGTTCGCAGGGCGATGTAAAGAAGATCTCATCCACGAACAACGCGCGGGCGCGCTGAAAAAGCGTATCGAGCGTACCGACAACTTCTCCCGGTCCGGCCGATGAACGCTGGCCAGCTGCCGGGGAGTCGATGAATCCTTTGAAGGTATATCCCAGATGGCGAATGCTCTCAAGATGATGGCGCAGTGCATGCGCCTCAGGACCGGTTCCCACGATGAGCACGTTGCGCGTGCCCACTCCGCGGTCATACCGGTTGTAAAGCAGGAAACGATAGGCGAAACGGCGCAGGCTTAATGAAACGGTCACCAGGCCCAGGGTGATGAGAACGATGCTGCGGGGAATGTCGTCGGCGTGGACGACATAGAGCGTGCCGGTAAGCAGAAGTCCCGAGGTAAAGCACGCCTGAACGCTGAGTCTTTGCTCGCCCAGCACACTGGTCAGCCGCGTGGGAGTGTACAGATGGAGGCGCCTGCTGGTAACAATCAGCGCGATGGTGAACCCGCACAAGAGAGCCAGCAGAATCCACATGGGGCGGTTCTGGAAAAGGGTTCCGCGCCAAAGTCCTCGCGCGCCGTCCAGCGGCCCGGTATGCATTTCGTACATGGTGGCGACAACAGCCGCTCCGACGATCGTGACAACGTCCAGCACCATCCAGATCTTTGACGTTCTCCGCGGCGTACGCGCGGAATCGGCCGTCAAGCCACCTTCCCACTCGTGGGAAGAGGCCATCGATGCTGAAAGTCTTTGCCAGAATTCCGAAGTCGCCATTTACGTTTACAGACCTCAAATCCACAGGAACATTGGGCTAATCCAGGGTCGAACCATCCGAGGCATGTTAGCAATGCAACAAAAGTGGTGCAGTCTGGTTCATTCTGCGTATTACTTCGGTTGTTCGTACCCTGCGGGTCATTGCTAAGTTGCAGTTAACCCGTTAGATGCACTTCGAGCCGTGACACGCTGTACGCATGCCCAAAACAAACCGCACAGGTAGAACAATTACCTGGCTTACCAGTTGCGAACATCCGGAAAACTCAACTCCTGAGATCCTTACCGGTTTGCAGCAATCGGAGCGGTTGTCAGCGAAACACGTCCTGAGGATGAAAGCGAATGACTCTTTCCGTGTTCCATGTACATAACGAAGGAACGGGAAATATTAACAGTTAAGCAGTGGCTAAAAGCTGGGCCGTCACTAGCGTGCCGGGGGCCTGAACCCGGGACTACTGTTTGCACACAAAACCCTGAAGATAAAAACCCTGCCCTTTTAAGAATGACTCTGCCGGGCTGTTAACCGCAAGTAAAATCTTCTATCACTTTAGTTACGAAGTGATGAACAAACTATGCATCTGGTAACTGATAAGCGTCGAGCATCAAAAATTGCCGGATGCTGGGGTCGGTTGAAGCCATAAACCCGTCGAGTGGCCCGAAGTAACTTGCTTTGCCCTGATGAAGAAACAGTACCGTATCGGCCAGCCGCTCTGCAAATCGCATATCGTGCGTAACGACGATGCTGGTGAATCCAAGCTGCTGTTTGAGCCGCTGGATGAGGTTACCGAGCCGGCGGGCGATGATCGGATCGACCATGGTGGTCGGCTCATCGTAAAGAACAACGTCGGGCTGCGCGGCCAGAGCGCGCGCAATGGCCACAGCGCGCTTGCGCCCCGTGGAAAGACTGGCGGGCAAACTGTCGGAAACATCTTCTGCGCCCACCATCTGAATGAGCCGGCCGGTAATCTGGAGGATCTGGTCCTCAGCCAGGCCGCCGCGCTCGCGCAGGGGAAACGCCACATTTTCGCGCACGCTCATCGAATCAAACAGCGCGCCGTTCTGAAAGACCATGGTCACCCGCTTGCGGACCGCGCGCAGGCCTTCCTCGTCAAGCTCGGTGATCTCCGCGTTTTCCATCCGGATCGACCCCGAGTCGGGCTTCAAGAAACCCATTAGCAACCGCAGAGTGACCGATTTCCCTACCCCGCTACGCCCAAGAATGCACAGCGTCTGACCGCGCTCCACCATGAAACTTACATCGTCCAGAACCGGCCGGTCACCGAAAGAAATGCTCACATGATTGAATGAAATCAGCGGTTTACCCGGCTCATCCGGCGATTTCTCCCCATCGGCCGCAAATGCGACAGCAAGGTCCTGCATGGAATCCGGGTTGAAGGCCGTGTCTGACATTCCAGTGACTCCAGATTACGCGATAGGACGCTTGGACGCACTCAGGCCCCCTGTCGAAAGGCCTCGGCGCGTCCCAAATCGGGCGGGGTGTTTAAATTGGAAAACCATCGGGCGGCAGGCAATGCGTGCCTCTGGCTCACCTGGCAGCACTGCACAAGCAGCTCTGCGGGAACAACGCTCACCGGCTCGCCAAGGGCCGCCGACGCAGCCGCAAATGCCCGCAGGCACCCGCGCCGCCCGGCAGCCAGTTCCGTGCGCAGAACCGGCAAAGCGGCGCAGAGCACTACCGCTGGAAATGGCTGCGGAGACCCGGAGACCGAGGCCAGCGTTACTGCCCGGCCGGTGATTTCTGCGTGACGCATCAGATAGACGATCAGGGATGGGGGCATCAGCGGCTGGTCAACAGACAAGAAGATGGCGGAAACAAAATTAGCATTTGCTGCCGAAATAAATTCGAGTGCGCGGCAGATTCCGCACAGCGGTCCTATATCGTGGGACTCGTCCTCGATCACCGGCGCAAAGCGCCCTAGATCGGAGCGCGCGCCAGCGATCGAAACGTTCATAAGAGTCCCGGCCATCTGGCCGGCTTCGCGCAGAATATCGAGCGCATGAGCAATCAGAGGCCGCCCGCGAAACTCCACCAGAGCCTTGTCCGCGCCCATGCGCGTGGAGCCGCCGCCGGCAAGCACAAAGCCCGCGGCCTCAGATTGCAACACTCAGTTCCCCACTAGCTCAAAGAACCGGATCACCGACTCGATGCCCAGCTCGAAGTTGCGGATGTGGAACTTCTCGTTGGGCGCGTGCAGGTTGTCGTCGGGCAGTCCGAATCCCATCATCACGCTGGGCAAGCCAAGGTGCTTGTCAAAGTCGCCCACAATCGGAATAGATCCGCCGGAGCGGATGAACACTGTGTCTTTGCCCCACACCTCATGCAGCGCGCGCGTGGCCGCCTGAATGTAGGGGTTGTTTACCGGGATCAGGCAGGGATCGCCCGCGTGAATCAGCCGTACCTCCACGTCAACGCCCGCCGGAGCGATCTTTTCAACGTAGCTCTTGTAGAGCGCAAACGATTTTGCCGGCGTCATGCCCGGCACCAGGCGCATGGAGACCTTGGCCTGCGCTTTGGCGGGAATCACGGTCTTGGCGCCCGCGCCGGTAAAGCCGCCCGGCATTCCGTGCACGTCGAGCGTGGGCCGTGCCCATGTCCGCTCCATCACGCTGTAGCCGGGCTCGCCTGCGAGCTGTTTTGAGCCGACCTCCTTCAGGCGATACTCCTCCTCGTCGAAGGGCAGGCTCTGCCATGCGGCCAGCTCCTCGGCGCTGGGCGGAATAATGTCGTCGTAAATGCCGGGAATAAGAATGTGCCCGTCTTCATCTTTTAACTTGGCCAGAATCTGCACCAGGAAGATGAAGGCGTTGGGTGCCGCGCCGCCGTACATGCCTGAGTGCAGATCGGTGCGCGAACTGCGTACCTCAATCTCGGTATAGATCATGCCGCGCAGACCCACGCTCAGGGTGGGCAGGCCGGGAGCAAAGAGCTCCGTGTCGGAGACGAGCGCGAAATCGGCTTTCAAGTCGGCGGGCTTTGAAGCAACATAGGCGGCGATTGCGTCGCCTCCCACTTCCTCTTCGCCTTCAAGCAGCACACGCACGTTCAGCGGCAGCTTGCCGCCTGTTACCAGCAGCGATTCGAGCGCCTTGACCTGCGCCACCACCTGGCCCTTGTCGTCCACCGCTCCGCGCGCATAGATATTTCCGTCGCGCACCGTCGGCTCGAAGGGCGGCGAGAGCCACTCGTCGATCGGATCAGTGGGCTGCACGTCGTAGTGGCCATACATCAGCACCGTGGGCTTGC
>CAYZVG010000066.1:0-11190 GCA_964481595.1 uncultured Occallatibacter sp.
ATGCGATCCTTGCGCGATGCGGGAAGTGCTTGCGGTGCGCTGGTTGCATGCGAGTCCGCCGCTGCCGTCAGTTCCGTGGGCAATGCAATGGATGAACCGATTCCTGTTGCGCCAGAATTCTGGTTCTGCGCGTTTCTCACCGGCACCGCTGGATCGACCCAGAATCTCTGCCGCTCGAAGGGATAAGTCGGCAATGGAATCCGCCGGCGATCTTCGTGCGTGTAGAAAGCGTCCCACGAGATCGGCACGCCGTTCTGCCACAACGTGCCCAGCGCGAACAGAAATGTTTGCCACTCGGTGTCGTTCTCCGCCGTTTCTCCCAATGTTGGAATGGCCATGCACGGGCGCTCGGGCGTGAACTGGTGACGCGCCAGCGAACACATGGTCGAACGCGGTCCGCACTCCAGAAACAGATCGTAGCCCTGTTTCTTCAGGTAGTGCAGGGCTTTTGCAAACTCAACAGTCGCCCGCGCATGGCCTGCCCAGTACGACGGGTCGGTAGCCTCTTCATCTGTGATCGGGCGTCCCTTCACGGATGAGACAAACGGCTTCGCCGGCTTGCGTAACGTGAGTTTCGCAATCGCCTCGCGCAGTGGTTCCACAATCGGATCCATCATGGCCGAGTGGAATGCATGGGAGGTGTGCAGATGCCGGCAGACAATGTTCTTCGCCTCAATCTGTGCCTGGAAATCTTGGATATCTGCTTCCGGTCCTGAGACAACGCACAGAGTGGGCGCATTATTCGACGCAATCTGCAATGTGATGGGCAATATCTTTGCGATTGAATCCGCGCTGGCGTTCACTGCCAGCATCGACCCGCGCGGCAGATTCTGCATCAGCCGTCCGCGCAGCGCCACAATGCCCAGCACATCTTCCGGCTCCCACACGCCCGCAAGCGTCGCTGCCACAAATTCGCCAATGCTGTGGCCGGCCATCATCGCCGGCTCAACTCCCAGGCTCTGCCAGAAGCGCGCCAACGCATACTCAATCACAAAAATCGACGGCTGCGTAAACAACGTGTTCTGCAAGCTGATTTGCGCTGCCTTCTCGTCGCCGGCAGGCGGAAACAGCATCGTGCGCAGATCCAGACCCAGGTGCGGCTTGAGTTGTTCGCAGCAATCGTCCACAATCGCACGGAACAGCGGCTCGTCGCGATAGAGATTCAGGCCCATGTTCACGTATTGCGTGCCCTGGCCGCCAAACAGGAAAGTGACCGGAGGGTTCCTGAGCTCGCAGCGCTTCGATCCGCTGCGCATGGGATGCGGATGCGCCAGCAATTCTGCCGCTTCAGTTGGATAGGCGGCAACCACGAACCGCCGGTAAGCCATCTGCTTGCGACCGGTCTGCAGCGTAAAGGCCGCATCGGCAAAAGTGCCAGGTGCTGAAGCTGCAAAGTGCCGCTCGAACTCCGCGCTGTAGGCGGCCAGCGCTTTTTCGGTCTTGGCCGAAAGCAGTACTAACTGCCGAGGACGGGATTCGCTGGACGGCCGAGGCTTCGGCGCTTCTTCCAGAATCACGTGGACGTTCGTTCCGCCAAATCCAAATGAGCTAACAGCGGCGCGGCGCGCATCCGTTCCTCGCGGGAAGGGAATCAGCTTGTCGGCCATCACGAATGGGCTGTTAGCAAAATCGATAGCCGGGTTTGGCTTTTTAAAGTGCAGCGTCGGCGGTATCTCTTCACGGTCAAGAACCAGCGCTGTCTTCATCAGGCCAACAACCCCGGCTGCGTTGGTGGGGTGCCCAATGTTTCCTTTGATCGAGCCCAGATAGCAGAACTGTTTCTTACTGGTCTTATGTTCGAATACCTTGCGCAGCGCCTCGAATTCAATCGGGTCGCCTACCGGTGTCGCCGTTCCATGCGCTTCAACATAGCCAATGGATTCAACGGGAACGCCGGCATCTGCCTGCGCCAAGGCAATAGCTTCGGCCTGTCCATCCATGCTGGGCGCAAGAAACGATGCCGGCCGCGCGCCGTTATTGTTTGTGCCGCTGCCGATAATCAGCGCGTAAATGGTGTCGCCATCCGCAACCGCGTCTGCATAGCGCTTCAACACCACCACGCCCGCACCATCGCAAAACATGGTACCCGTCGCATCGGCATCGAACGGCCTGCAATGACCGTCTTTTGTGAAGGTGCCGCCCTCCTGGTAGAGCGTTCCGCTCTTTTGCGGAACCATGATGTCCACGCCGCCTGAGAGCGCCATATCGCATTCGCGGTTCTGCAGCGCACGGCAAGCCAGGTCGATCGTCAGCAAAGTTGTGGAGCACGCGGTAGCAGCGCTGATTGCCGGTCCGCGCAGATCCAGCAGGTATGCCGCGCGCAATGCAATGTAATCTTTTTCGTTGCCATACTCGACCGCCAGCCTTCCGGCCATCGCCAGCAGGTCTGGCTGCGTCAGCAGATTGGTCGGATAATAATGGTTGTCGCCCATGCCGGCGAACACGCCAATCCGCCCAGGGTAGCGCTCCGGATCGTAGCCCGCGTTCTCCAGCGCATGGTGCGCAAGCTCAAGAAACACACGCTGCTGCGGATCCATCACCTTGGCTTCAAGCGGACCGATGCCGAAGAAGGAAGCGTCGAACAGCTCGGCTCCTTCAATCAGCCCGCGCGCCCGCACATAGTTTGGATCGTTGCGCAGCCACTCTTCAATGCCGGGGCCAAGCTCCTCGGGTGTGAACGTGGAGATCGATTCAACCGAATTGCGGAGGTTATGCCAAAGCTGATCGACGTTGGATGCGCCAGGAAAGCGGCCCGTCATGCCGATCACTGCAATCGCATCACGCTTGCCTGAGCGGCTTGGCTCGGGCACCGGCATCGAGCAGCTCAATAAGCTTGCGCCATGCCCGCCCGCTTTCAGAAAGTCCGTAGTCTCTTCACTTCCGTCCAGCAGCCGGGCAAGGTTCGCAATCGTCGAGTGCTGAAAGACCTTCACGACCGGAATCTCTCTCCCAAAGCGCACATGGTACTGCCGCACCATGCGAACCGCTTTCACTGAATTGCCGCCCAGGTCAAAGAAGCTGTCGTCGATTCCGATCTCTTCAATCTCAAGCAGCTCTTGCCATAGCAGTGCGAGTTGCTTCTCGGTCGCAGTGCGTGGCGCAATGTAATCCTGCGTGAGCACCGGCCGCTTGTTCCCAGGCTTGGGCAGAGCTTTGCGGTCCAGCTTCCCGTTCGGCGTAATCGGGAACCGTTCCATGTGTACAAAAAGCGACGGCGTCATGTAATCCGGCAGCGTCTTCTTCAGCGCTTCGTTCAGCGCGCTTGAACTCAACGCCTTGCGCCCGGTGTAATAGGCAACCAGTTTCTTGTCGCCCGGCGTATCCTCCCGCAACATCACTACAGATTGCCGTACGCCTTCAATATTTGTGAGCGAGCACTCAATCTCGCCAAGCTCGATGCGGAATCCGTTCAGTTTTACCTGATGGTCAAGCCGGCCCAGAAACTCAAGCGTACCGTCGGCGCGATAACGAACTTCGTCACCTGTGCGATAGAGGCATCCATCGGGACTGGTACGTGCAAACCGCGCATCGGCTACGAATCGCTCGGCGGATAGCTCCGCGCGATTCAGATAACCATGCGCCATGCCTTCGCCACCGATCCACAACTCGCCCGGTTCGCCTGCGGCCACCGGCTTGCGATTTTCATCCAGCACGCGAAAATATGTGTTGGCAATGGGCGTACCCAGTGAGATTTGCTCGGCGGACACAACGTGATCGGTCGAGCACCAGACCGATGTTTCCGTTGGACCGTACAGGTTCCAAAGTTCGCGGCAGCGAGGAAGAAGTTGCCGCGCCAGATCCGGCGCCAGCGCCTCGGCTCCGCACAGGATGCGCAGATCGGGCTTTCCTTCCCAGCCAATTTCGAGCAGCATTCTCCATGTGGCCGGCGTTGCCTGCAGCACCGTCGCATCATGCTGTTTGATCAGCTCATCAAGCGCGCGTCCGTCTCCTGCCTGCTCCACAGTTGCAATTGCTACCGTCGCGCCGCGCATCAGCGGCAGAAGAAACTCAAGCAGCGAAATATCGAAAGATGTGGGTGAAACGGCAAGCAGAACATCGTTCGGGTAGATGCCGGGCTGTTGCAGCATGGCAAGCAGAAAGTTCACCAGCCCGCGCCGCGGAATCATCACGCCTTTCGGCTTTCCAGTCGACCCGGAGGTATAGATGATGTAGAGGAGAGCTTCAGGATCGCGCGCCAGCGCCTGGTTTTGGCCGGGAGCTTTGGCGATCTCTGCGGCTTCGCGGTCCAGCAGAATAACTCGCGCGCTGGTCCGCGGCATGGTCTCCCAGCGGGAAGAATGCGCCAGCAAAAACGAGATTCCCGAGTCCTCGGCCATGAACTCCAGGCGTTCTTTCGGGAACTTGGGATCCAGCGGCACATAGATTCCGCCAAGCTTAAAGATGGCCAGGAGACTAATGACCGAATCGAACCCTCGGTCCAGATGCACACCTACGAGGGTGCCGATTTTGGCTCCCTGTTCCCGTAGATGCTGCGCAAGGCGATTCGCACCCGCGTTCAACTCCATGTACGAGAGCCGCTCCGCGCCCATGATCAGCGCGGTCGCGTCGGGGGTTAGCTCGACTTGGTCCTCCACGAACTCATGCGGGCCTCGAGTCAGCAGGGACTCGGGCGGGGCATTTCCTTCAGGGGGGATGATCCCTGTTCCCATCTTGGGACCTCGACGCGTGATTTACTTGCCAGTAATCACACCACCTCAAACTCAATTTAGCTGGCGCTCTAAGCTCGGGCCATACAACTTTCGGTCAAGCAGAGTGAGCCTTGGAGAGTTACCATTCCGCCATCCAGTCAAGTCGCCCGAATCGGACATTCAAGCTATCTGGGACTGAAGGGGACAAAGAGTCCATACTTCAAAGCAAGGGGGATCTGCACAGAATCCAGAGTTCTGTTCTAAAATCTCATCAAGTGGAGTTCACCGGTGAGCGGATGTGGGTTGAGGTGACTCAAACCGTGTATCAGGTTGGATATCTTGCACGTTACGCTGGTCAAAAATGGTCACAACATCGATTACTGGTGTGCGGTTTTGTTGCGCCAGTTTTGGGTACCGCGCGCAAAACCATTGTAAGACGTTTTTCGGTTGAAAGAGGTTCAACCGAAACTGAAACGTCGTCGGCTCCTAGGGCGGAAGGGGAGCAAATCCACCTGTAAACCACATTCCTCGAATCACTTGTATGGATTTTTACTGGACTCAGGTTCACAGGCCTGCTTCTTCGGCCCCGAATCTTGGGGCGGCGGCTGCGGCTGGCCAAATGACTCGCTTTCGCGCTTTCCGGTGCGCGTAGAGGCCGGATGAAGCCTTGCCCCCTGGTCGGTCCTTCGAATACGCGCACAAGTGGAGTAATTCAGTCCTGTTACCTACGCGTCATCAAAGCTGGCCCGAACGGTGGATTGAAAAGGTTTAGCGGAGCCTCGACGATAGACATGTCCCGTGTTTCAGCCAGTTTGGGGTATGCGTCGATCCCGGCCAGAGAGGAATTGGAGTGAATACCACCCGTGCGGAAAGTGGTCCAGACTTGAACACCGCGTTGTTTGAGGGGCTGCCGGTTGAAGATAGGGAAGCGCTGGAGGGCAAGACCTTCAGGCGCATGATCGCCATTGAGAGGAAGAGGACGGAACGCTCCAAAGAGCCCTTCCTGCTCATGCTCATAGAGCCCCACAATGGCAAAACCACTGAGGCCACCAAGGCCGTTCTGCTTCGACTGGCGGATGTTCTCTTAGTAGCTAGCCGCGAAACAGACATCGTTGGCTGGTATAAGGACCAAGCGATTCTGGGCGTGCTGTTTACCGGACTCGTCGGCGGTGACCGAGAGTCGATCATTAACACAATTCAGGACCGTGTAAAGTCGATCTTCCACGGAGAAGTCACGTCTGAAGACCTCAAGCAGGTTTCGATCTCCTTCCATTTCTTTCCCGACGATTGGGACCATGACAGGCCTGGGCGTCCTAGCAACCCTGCTCTCTATCTCGATCTCATCATTCCCGCAAAGCGCCGCAAGCCCATGCTGGTTGTCAAGCGCACCATCGATATCGTCGGCAGTGCGCTAGCGCTTGCCGCTTGCTCGCCCCTGTTTCTCGCCATCGCCGTGGCCGTCAAGCTTACGTCCGAGGGGCCGGTTTTCTTTAAGCAGCAGCGGGTCGGCCAGTACGGAAAGCTCTTCACATTTCTCAAATTCCGCTCCATGTTTGTGAACAACGATGCGCGCGTGCATCAGCAGTTCATGGCAAAGATGATCCAGAACGAGGCGCATTCTTCTGAGACTGGAAAGACGGGCGTCTACAAGATTAAGGACGACAAGCGGATTACGCGTGTGGGAAGATTCCTGCGCAGAACCAGCCTCGACGAACTACCTCAATTCATCAACGTGCTCAACGGCGAAATGTCTCTGGTCGGCCCGCGGCCCGCCATTCCATACGAACTGGCCTCCTATCAAACATGGCATCGGCGTCGTGTATTAGAGGCGAAGCCCGGCATCACGGGCGTATGGCAAGTTGCCGGTCGCAGTCGAGTCAAATTCGACGAAATGGTCAGGATGGATCTTCGCTACGCCATGTCCTGGTCGCCCTGGCTCGACGTAAAGATTCTTCTGCTTACGCCGCTTGCGGTCATCAAAGGAAGCGGTGCATATTGAAGACGGTCTTTAAATTAGGCGTTCAACTTCTGTCGGACATGCTTCTGCTTCGGGCAAACTATCGCCGGCTCTCTTCTCTTGCTGCATGTGCCGCGGAACGGCAAGGTTAACTGGAATGGTGGGAAGGTCATGAATTTTGGAGTAATTGGTTACGGTTACTGGGGACCAAATATAGTTAGAAACCTTTCGTCGCTTGAGGGTTCAAAAGTACTTACGATTGCCGACCTTAGTCCGGCCGCGCGGGCGCGCGCCCAAAAGGCAAATCCGGGAATCAATGTTACAGCCGATGCGATGGAGGTGATCCTGTCCACTCAGATTGACGCCGTCGCCATCGTATCTCCGGTCTGGACGCATTTCGAGCTAGCCAAGTCTGCGCTTGAAAACGGCAAGCATGTATTTGTCGAAAAGCCCTTCACCACCACGTCCGCGCAGGGCGAAGAGCTGATTGAGCTCGCGCGGAAAAAGAACCTGACGATCATGGTCGACCACACCTTCCTGTTCACCGGTGCGGTGCGCAAAATCATCGAGCTTCTCGATCAGGAGGCGTTGGGCAAGCTTTATTACTACGACTCAACTCGCGTAAACCTTGGGCTTTTTCAGCACGACGTCAACGTCATCTGGGACCTGGCTCCTCACGATTTGGCGATCATGGATCATTTGATTAAGGCCGCTCCTGAGGCCGTGGTGGCCACCGGGCAGAATCATCTCAACGGCCATGAAGATGTAGCCTTCATGACCGTCTATTACCCTGACAAGATCATCGCCCACATCAACGTCAACTGCCTTTCTCCGGTCAAAGTGAGAACCACACTCATCGGCGGTGAAAAAAAGATGCTGGTCTGGAACGATCTTGAAGCCGACGAAAAGCTGCGTATCTACGATCGCGGAGTCAACATCACCAGCCAGGAGGGCGTCTATAACCTCCTCGTGCACTATCGCTCCGGTGATATGTGGGCCCCGCAGGTGGAGCAGGGCGAAGCCCTTCGCCGCGAGCTATCCTACTTTGTCGACTGCGTGTCGGAGGGCAAGGTGCCGTTTAACGATGGTTGTTCGGGATTGAGAGTCGTCAAAATGCTTGAGGCAGCAACCGAATCGCTGAAAAAGAGAGGTGCCCTGGTTTATTTATGAACGAATTCAACAGCATTTCGAGCGACGTAAAACTCGGTCATAACGTTCGCCTCTCCAAGTTCATCAACCTTTACGGCTGCCAGATCGGCGACGAAACAAAGATCGGCTCCTTCGTTGAGGTTCAGAAGAACGCGCGCGTCGGTAGCCGCTGCAAAATCTCCAGTCACTCCTTTGTCTGCGAAGGTGTCGTGATTGAGGACAACGTCTTCATCGGCCACGGAGTTACTTTCATCAACGACATCTATCCGCGCGCCACCACCCCTGAAGGAGCGTTGCAGACCGAGGCCGACTGGAAGGTTGAACCAACCATCGTAAGAAAAGGTGCATCGATCGGTTCGGGAGCTACGATCCTGGCCAATGTCTCGGTTGGAGAGAATGCAATCGTTGGCGCTGGCAGCGTCGTCACAAAGGATGTACCCTCCAACGCCATTGTCGCTGGAAACCCTGCCAGAATCCTGCGATTCATCGAGCAACCTGCGAAGACAACCGAGTCTGCGCCCATCCCTTTTCTCGACCTAGTTACCCCACACGCCCAGCTTGAAAGCGAGTTAGTCGCCGTATTTCGCCAGGGATTGCGCACTGCCGGCTTTGTCGGCGGCTCGATGGTCGATGAATTTGAGAAAGCCTTTGCCACGCTCTGCGAGGCGCAGCACTGCATTGGAGTCAGCAGCGGCACCGATGCTTTGCGCTTTGCTCTGATGGCTGCCGGCGTAAAGTCCGGCGACGTGGTCATCACTGTTCCCAACACATTTATCGCCACCACTGAGGCTATCTCGCAGGCCGGCGCCATCCCTGAGTTTGTCGATGTAGATGAGCACACGGCCAACATGTCTCCTGACGAGCTGCGCAAGTTCATTGAGACACGGTGTGAACGCGATGCCTCCGGAAGCCTTCTCAGTCTGCGCTCAGGCCGGCCGGTTACCGCTATCGTACCGGTTCATCTCTACGGTCAGATGGCCGACATGGACCCTATCCTGAAACTGGCTAAGGCCAACGGCCTCGCCGTAATTGAAGACGCCTGCCAGGCGCATGGAGCGGAGTACTTCTCGCGCGAGCAGAATCGCTGGATGAAAGCCGGCACTATGGGCGTGGCCGCGGCGTTCAGCTTTTATCCCGGAAAGAATCTGGGAGCATGCGGCGAAGGCGGAGCAGTGACAACCAACGACGCCTCGGTCGCCGCCACCATTCGCATGATTCGCGATCACGGACAGGTGAAGAAGTACTATCACGACGTCGAGGGATACAACGGAAGGCTCGATGCGATCCAGGCCGGCATCTTGAATGTCAAGCTTGCCCATCTGCCGGAGTGGAACTCGCAGCGAAGGGAGCATGCGGCCGAGTATGATCGTCTGCTCACTGGTGTTGATGGAGTTACTGCTATTACACAGCCATCGTGGTCGCATTCCGTCTATCACCTGTATATAGTCCGCACTGCGGATCGCTCCGGCCTGATGAATCATCTGAAGATGGCCGGCATAGGATCGGGGATTCATTATCCAATTCCGTTGCATCTGCAAAACGCTTATCGCTCGTTGAACTATCATGAGGGATCGTTCCCGGTAGCGGAGAAGCTCGCCGCAGAGATTGTCTCGTTGCCCATGTTCCCCAACCTCACCGTCGAACAGCAGTCACGAGTCGCCGCTGAAGTGCTGGCATTTTCCTCCCAGGTCATGCAAGGCGCTGGGCTTTAACTGCCAAATGCGTTGCGGAAGCATCTCGCGCGCGGGAAACGACATCAGTGAAAGAGTTAGGAGACACAATGCCGGACCTTCCCACCTATGTGCTGATAACTCCAGCCCGCAATGAAGCGCAGTTTCTCGAGTCGACCATCCAGTCGGTCGTTGCGCAGTCGGTGCGTCCGCTTCGATGGGTGATTGTGAGCGACGGATCGACCGACGGAACCGATGAGATCGTCAATCGATACGCTGCCGAGAATGATTGGATTGAGTTGCTGCGCATGCCGGAGCGCAAGGAGCGGCATTTCGCTGGAAAGGCTTATGCATTCAGCGCCGGCCATGCCCGGCTCAGCGGCCTGCATTACGATGTAATCGCCAATCTCGATGCGGATATCACCTTCGAGAGCGATTACTTCGCATTCCTGCTTCAGAAGCTGGTGTCACATCCAGAACTCGGTGTTGTCGGCACTCCCTACGTGGAAAAGAACGGAGAAGTCTTCGATTACAAGTTCACAAGCATCGAACACGTGTCCGGCGCATGTCAGGTATTTCGCCGCGACTGTTATGAGGCCATCGGCGGTTACAGGCCGGTAAAGGTCGGCACAATCGATTGCATCGCCGTCATCTCCGCACGGATGAAGGGCTGGAACACGCGCACATTTACCGAGAAAGTCTGCCAGCACCACCGTAAGGTCGGCACGGCGCAAAGCAAGCCGCTCAAGTCCCACTTCACCACAGGAGTCATGGACTATGTAATGGGCAATCATCCGGTTTGGCAGATATTTCGCACCATTTATCAGCTTGCGAAGCCGCCGCTCGTCATCCGCGGAATCGCTCTGGGAACGGGCTATGTTTGGGCCGCCGCCCGCAAAATGGAGCATCCCGTCTCCGACGACTTTGTGAGATTTCATCGGCGTGAACAGATGCAGCGACTGAGAGACAAGTTCAAGTTCAAATCTGCAATCCAGGAGAAACCGGTTCTCCCGGTGAGTCAGGCGCGTGAATCGCACTAGCTGTAAACGGAGATAGAATGCATTTGCGGTGGAAGGTGAAAGCCCGAGCGCTCCGCAATTCAAGTTCAAGTTATGAGCTTAGTAACTCAATCCAATCCGGTATTCGATGGTGCTCTCGGCAGCGCAACGCCGGCCGCTGAGGAGTCATGCGCCGGCCGCATCGCGCCGCAGCCGGCCGTTATCGTGAATGCCGATGATTGGGGCCGCGATGAGCTTACAACCAATCGCACTCTTGATTGCTTTGTTCATGGATCGCTCTCGTCTGTTAGCGCCATGGTGTTTATGCGCGATTCCGAGCGCGCCGCGGATCTTGCCCGCCAGCACGGCATCGATGCCGGGTTGCACCTCAACTTCACGTTGCTGTTTACCGGTTGGCCGCGTCCCGGCGGCCTTGCGGAACACCAGGAAAAAGTGTCGCGCACCCTCTTGTCGCATCGGTTTTCCCCGATCATTTATTATCCACACCTTGCCGGGGCCTTCGAGTATCTCGTCAAGCTTCAAGTCGCTGAGTACGAGAGGCTCTACGGAACCGCCCC
Organism: uncultured Occallatibacter sp.; assembly: GCA_964481595.1. Lineage (GTDB taxonomy): Bacteria > Acidobacteriota > Terriglobia > Terriglobales > Acidobacteriaceae > Telmatobacter. The sequence goes on from CAYZVG010000066.1 coordinate 11,002, forward strand.
CAAACGAATCGATGGCCATCACCACATGCATCTTTGCACCAATGTGCTCATGCAGAAACTCATTCCTTCGGGAATCATCGTGCGCCGTAACTTCACCTTTGACACGGGAGAGAAAAGTCTGCTCAATAGGCTTTACCGCCGCTGGCAGGATAAGAGACTGGGCCGCCACCACCGTATGGCGGACTATTT